>CAZBKC010000340.1:0-4124 GCA_964492345.1 uncultured Steroidobacter sp.
GCCTACGGTAGTGGGCTACCGCGTCTACTACGGCACGACACCGGGCACATACATTCAGGCGTTCGGTTCAGGAGTCAATGCCGGCTATGCGACCACTTATTCTGTTTCTGGCCTGACGAAGGGAAAGACGTACTACTTCGCAGTTACCGCTGTCGACGCGGTGGGCAACGAGAGTGGCTTCTCGAATGAGGCGTCCAAAGCCATTCAGTAGTACTTACGGCCTGGTTCGTAGGGCGCGATCCAATAGAACACAGAAATGGAACAGGAAATGATTCTTCAGAGGACACGAGGTCTGGTTCTCGTCACGTTCGTGCTGCAGGCCGCAATCGCTGCCGGGCAGGCGCTGCCGCAAGGCGACACTGGCATTGCGTCGCGCCACCCGGGCGATGGGGGCATTGCTTCGGATCCGGCGGTGATCTTCGCAGACGACTTCGAGTCGTACTCGGCCACGTCGGGGCTGACAGGCTCTGGCAAGTGGAACACCTACTACCAGGCCGGCAACACGAGGATCTCGACTGCGGCCGGGAGTTTCTACGCTGGCGCCAAAGCGCTCGAGCTTACGATGCCCCAGACCAACAGCGAGGTCGCGAACGCGGTAGTCAAGGACCTGCCGGTCAAGCGCGATGTGATCTTTGTGCGTGCGTACACGAAGTTCGAGGCCGGTTTCAACGGCACGACGGAGGGTCACAACGGCATCCGCATATCCGGAAGCTACCCGGGGCCTGGAAACGTGCCGAACGGAAGCAACTTCTTCCTCTACACCGTTGAGAACAGCGTCTACTACGGCGAGGCTTACCCCGGGCCGATCAACATATATGCCTACCACCCCGAGCAGCGTGGCCAGTGGGGCGACCACTTCTACCCGACCGGCAAGGTCCTCCCGATTGACAGTCAACCGGGGAGCTTCGGACCGACGTTCGTGGCGCGGCCGAACTTCACTCCGCAGACCGACCGGTGGTATTCGTACGAGATGATGGTGAAGCTCAACACGCCAGGGCAGCGCGATGGGCGTGTCGCAGTGTGGATTGACGGCAATCTCGTCGCAGACTTTCCAAACCTGCGCATGCGCGACACGACGAGCGTGAAGATCGACCAGGTACAACTTGAACTCCACGGCAAGAACAACCCTTCACGTGCCGACCGGAAGTGGTACGACAACGTTGTTTTCGCCACTTCGTACATCGGGCCGGTCTTGACGTCGGGCATCGCTTCGTTGCCGGCGCCTACCAATCTTAAGGTGCAGTGAGTCGCTCCGAACTAGCGCTGTGAATGCTACGAATGTACTGCGGTGCAGACGTTGCCCCTGCAGCCCCCGACAAAACCTGCGAATCGCGCAGTAGCAGTTTCGCAGCAATCCATTGATAACTGTTGCGTGCTACTCGCAGCGCTTCCTAGAAAGAGAACATGAACTTTCAGAACCATATCGTGAGGCAGCGCTGGCTGCTACTTGTTGCGCTTCTATCGGGCATGTCGAGCACGCAGGCGGCCGATGTTGCTGCCGCGAACTGCTCGCAGGCGGCGGTTCAGGCAGCCCTTGTATCGGCATCTGAAGGCGACGTCATCAGGGTTCCTACTGGGGCCTGCAGTTGGGGCAATATGTCGCTACAGAAAGGCGTCAAACTGATAGGTGCCGGGGCGTCAAATACACGGATCACCATGACCGGCACGCTCACGATGGTCAAGCATCCGACGCGAAGCGTCGAGCTCAGCGGGTTTACGTTCACGAGCAATTCAGCCCGGATTCTTGTCGTTCAAGGCGCATGGCAGGACGCACCACCGCTGATTCATGACAACGTGTTCACCGTCAGTGGAAGCGGGAATGCCATTCGCTACGAGACCAATGGTGGAGTGATCTATCGAAACACGTTCAACGGGACTTGGGATGAGTCGGCAATTCAGCACAAGGCAATGTCCCACGGACAGTCCTGGACGACTGCAGATACAATGGGCACAAAGGATAACGACGGTCGTCGTAATTTGTATGTTGAGGACAATACCTTCAACAATCTGACGAATCAGGGAACTGACTTTGATGACAACTCACGAGTGGTATTCCGCTACAACGTACTTAACTACTCGTCATTCAACAGCCACGGCCTTGATACGTCGGAGGCGGGTGTTCGTCACTTCGAGATCTATGGTAACCAATTTAACTATTCCGGAAGTAGCGTGAATCAGAACTGGCAGATTTGGTTGCGAGGGGGTACGGGAGTTATATTCAACAACAAAGTAGACGAGATCAACTACGGCCCGAAGTCCGAGTTTCAGATGTCGGTCCGGGCTGCGCAAACGCCGGGACAATACCCAGCCACTGGAGGTTGTTGCACCACCTATCCTTGCCTGCGGCAGATAGGACAAAATACGGATGGAGTGAAAGTGTTTACCGATCCGGTTCGGCTTTGGGGGAATACGGGTGTGCTGACATCACCGCCGAAGTCTGGCGCGTGGGGATTGAATGAATGGCCACAGCAGTGCAACGCGCCATCTCTGTCCACATTTCTTCAGGAGAATCGGGATTTTGTTTTTGCCTCAACGCCTAAAGTGGGCTACGCACCTTACGCTTACCCGCATCCTGCGAGAAGTGGGGTTGTCGCGCAACCCGCTTTGTCGCCACCGACCGGACTTAGCGTCCGATAGTCGGCCTTGGGTTGATGTCTACCAGGGAAAATTTGGCAGCACAGAACGGTGGCCGACCTCTTGATAGGGTTGATGAGCCGTTGCAAGCATTCTGGCGAACACCTCCAACGGAGAGTGGAAGGCATGCGTAGCGCGCGGCCTGTTGTTCAGGTTGTCGGCGATGGCGTCGAGCTCGTCTTGAGAGTGGAGCGACAGGTCCGTACCCTTGGGCAGGTACTGGCGAAGCAGCCCGTTGGTGTTCTCGCAGGTACCGCGCTGCCAAGGGCTGTGAGGGTCGCAGAAGTAGACCTTCACGCCGGTGTTGCGACTGAGGTCCTTGTGGCGCGACATCTCCTTGCCCTGGACACTTATTGATGAACAGGGCACGCCTCGAACGACTTGGCGACTTACTGCGGAAGGCGCAAAGGCTAGTTGGCACCCACGGCCTCCTCAATGCGGCCGCAGTTGTCATGTCGGTTGTGGAAGACTCATATCTTCGGCTGTTCGACCGATGGTATCAGGTCAAGACCAGTGGCTACATTGCGCTGAATGCCACAACGCTAAGCGTTGATCAGCAGGTGCGGGGCCATCGTTATCGGCCTGTCAATGCCTGGGGATTCCGGGCCTTCCTGCGTGGTCTGCGGCTTGAGCCCGGATTGGCGTTCGTGGACCTTGGTGCAGGACTTGGGCGAGCCTGTCTACTTGCCGCTCAAACCGGTCGCTTCTCGCGCGTTCGCGGTGTAGAGTTAGTACCGGAGTTCTGTGAAGCAGCCAGACAGAATGCCCTCACATTCAGGTCACGTGGCTTCACTGGACAGGGCATTGAGATCATTGAGTCAGATGCACTAATTTATAGCAGAAGCTGCGACGACAATGTGGTATTTATGTTCAATCCGTTTCCTGTATCGGTGCTCCGATCTGTGGCGGAAGAACTGGTGCGAAATGCCAATCAAAGTGGCAGAGCACTTTGCGTGATCTATTCGGAGCGAATTATGGAGACTTCTCGTACGTTAGAGTGTCTTCGTGATACCCCGGGTCTGTTCTTTGTGCGCTCGAGTCAGGGGTGGGGCCAAAGTTTTCACGCTTTCAGCACGAAAATGAAAACTCATACTGCGGAGGGTCAGCGTGGCGGTCGCTTCGGTTGACTGCGAGAATCTTGTCATATCCCCAGCGGGCGAGCGGCGTGACAGTACCCCCGGAGTCGCGGGGGTGGGAGTAACATCTGAGCCCTCCTGCAAGAGTCTAACGCGGCTATCATGCATGGCGCTTCTCATCCCGATCGGCTGCTTTGGAGGCTCCCTGACGTTCTCCGCAGCGAATTGGTGCGTGAAGCATGGTTCGAGGAAGCGCTGGAGGGGCGGGAGGTACGGCCCTGAGCGCGTGCGGGGATCTCTCTATATGTAGACAATGTAGACAATGTAGACAATGTAGACAAGTCGCCTAGCGATCGTAGCCTAGGGTGTGTTGACATTCAGCTCATGCACACGATTGCACCGACGAGGCTGATG
>CAZBKC010000341.1:0-1955 GCA_964492345.1 uncultured Steroidobacter sp.
GGCGCCGGCCCCGCCCGTGCGCCGTGTGCATGAGCGCGACGTCGTCGCCGTGGCCCATTGATGCCAGCGCCCAGAGCAGGTCGGCGGTGAGAAGCGGATCGATTCCCTTGAGCACGGCGGCACACTCGTCAGTTGATTGTTGCGTGTTTTTCGATCGCACGTGGCGGACGCGCGAGATAGGTTCGTGCGGCGTTGCCGCCGAAGATGTCTGCCCGTTGCGCCGCATCGAGATGAGCGGTGAGCGCCTGCGCTGCCTCATGCCAACGGTCGTAGCCGCCGGCGAGTTCGACAACTGGCCAGTCGCTGCCCCAGATCACCCGGCGCGGTGCAAATGTCCCGATGACATGCTCGGCATATGGACGCAGCGTTGCGACCGTCCAGTCGTGACTCGCTTCGGTGACGAGTCCCGACAGCTTGCAGGAGACCGTCGGGCTGCCCGCGAGCGCCGCAAGGTCACTTCGCCAGGCTTTGAGGTCTGAAGCGGCGCCGCGAATGGGAGGCTTCGCGGCATGATCGATCACGACGTGCAGGTCGGGGTGACGATCGACAAGCCTGGCGAGGCGCGCCAGGTGTCGTGGCAGCAACAGCGCATCGAACACGAGCCTATGCGCGACAATCGCCCGAAAGGCCGGCGCCAGCGCGATGTCGATAAGCCAGTCATCGTTGGCGATGTCCTGCACCATGGGCCGCAGCCCGACCAGCAGAGGGTCTTCGGCAAGGCGTGCAATGACGTCAGCGCAATCCGGTGCCGCGAAATCAACCCACCCAACGACACCGGCGACGAACGGCGCACCGTCCGCAACCGCAAGCAGAAACCGGGTCTCGGCAAGGGTCGGCGCCGCCTGCACAAGAATCGTGCGCTCGATCGAGCGGCGCGCGAGGATCGGGGCGAGGTCGGTGGGCATGAAGTCGCGATGGATCGGTGCCAGATCGCTGGTCAGCCAGCCGTAGTCGTCGCGCGCAAGGCGCCAGAAGTGCTGGTGCGCGTCGATGGCCGGCGCGCATATCGCGGTCGTTGCGCATTGCGCTCGCGGGACTAGCTCGTCGCCGCGAATTTGCGCAGTCATGTCGGCAATGGCACGTCGGCGCGCGTGACGCCGGCTTCCACGAGATCGGACCACAGGCGCCTCGGTATCGCATGGTCCAGTGCGCGCCGGTTGCGCGTGATCTCTTCCGCGCTTGCTGCACCGATAACCACTGTCGCGACAGCGGGGTGGCCGAGCGCAAAGCGCAGCGCAGCGACCGCCAGTGGAACGCCATGCGTGGCGCACAGGTCCGCGACGCGCCGCACGCCCTGCACCACTTCCGGAGGCGCGGCCCGGTAGTTGTATTTCGCATCCCCCGTGGCGCCGGTGGCCAGGATTCCCGAATTGAATACACCGCCTAGCATGATGCCGATGCCCCTCGCGGTCGCGAGCGGCAGGAAATCGTCGCAAGCACCCTGTTCTAGCAATGTGTAGCGACCCGCGAGCAGCATGCAGTCGAAGTCTCCGCCGCGCGCGAAGCGCGCGGCGATGTCGGCTTCGTTGACGCCGACGCCGATGGCGCGGATCGCGCCTTCGTGCTTCAGTCGCGCCAACGCGCGATACGCGCCATCCATCGATTCGGCAAAGCGCTCCTCCACCGCATCCCGACCGTGTGTATGCACATCCACGTCGTGTATCAGCGCGATGTCGATGCGATCGGTACCGATGCGCAGCAGTGACTGGTCGAATGCGCGCAGGGTGCCGTCATACGAATAGTCGAACACTGAACGATGGGCGAAGCCGCCCGCGTAGCCGGAGCCGTTGCCGCGCGGAGCGCGCGGGTCCATGTAGCGCCCGACCTTGGTCGAGACAATGACGTTGTCGCGCCCAAACCTGCGCAGCGCGGCGCCCAGGCGGTGTTCGGCGAGGCCGTGGCCATACAGAGGTGCCACATCGAACAGCCTGATACCGGAATCGAACGCGGCCTGC
>CAZBKC010000341.1:1965-2185 GCA_964492345.1 uncultured Steroidobacter sp.
GCCTGCAGCGCTCGCTGCGCGACATCCTCGTCGATCCGCGAGTAAAGCCCGCCGAGTGGCGCGCAGCCGAACCCGAGCACCGACACGTCGATGCCGCTGCGTCCGAGCGGTCTCGATGGAAGGGTTTGCACCTGCGCCATGGCTTGGCTCACCCCTTGATGCCGGACATCGTCATGCCTTCGATGATGAACCGCTGGCCGATCAGGAACACCACCAAAAG
>CAZBKC010000341.1:2195-4123 GCA_964492345.1 uncultured Steroidobacter sp.
CGCCATCGTGGCCGCTGCCATGACCACCGACACGTTGGCTGCGCCCATCAGCCCCTGCATTGCGACGATCCCTGCCGGCAGCGTCATGTTCTCCCAGCTTTTGATCAGCACGAACGGCGCGATGAAGTTGTTCCAGCTGGTGGTGAACGTGATGATGCCGAGCGCCGCGAGGGGTGGGCCAAGTTGCGGCAATGTGATGCGCCGGAATATCGTCCACCAGCTCGCGCCATCGACGATCGCGGCCTCCTCGAGCTCCCGCGGCTGGCCCAGCATGAACTGGCGCATCATGTAGACGCCGAACGACGACGACATCGCCGGGAAGATGAGCGCGTACGGCGTATCCAGAAGGTTGACCTGTGCGAACCCGAAGTAAAGCGGTATCAGCACGAGTGCTGGCGGTACCATCAGTCCGCCGAGCATCAGTGCGAACAGCGGTCTCGAGCCGCGGAAGTCGAGTCGCGCGAACGCGAATCCCGCCATCGACGCGGTCGCGAGCACGCCGAGCGTCGCGGCAAGCGCAACGACGAAGCTGTTGTAGTACATCCGCAGAAACGGTATGCCCGAGTCCAGCGCCTCGCGGTAGGCGTCGAGCGTCCACTCGTCGGGAATGATGCTGGGCGGCAGTCGGTAGGCCTCGCCGGTCGGGCGCAGCGACGTACCGACCATCCACAGGAATGGCATCAGCATCAGCAGGCCGCCGAAACACAATATCGCGATGACCACGCCGTTGCGCCAGTGCAGAGCATGCGTGGCCGACAGCAAGCGCCCGGCGATCGTGTCGTCCGCACTCATCGCCGTCACATGCGCGCGGTTGCCGCGCGCCGGCCGACGCGCATCTGGGCGATCGTCGTGATGACGATCGCCGTCATCAGCAGAAACGCGGCTGCCGAGCCCGCGCCGACATCCTGCGCGCCGAACGTCTGCTCGTACATGTAGAGAACCATGCTCATCGTCGCATCGCCCGGTCCGCCGACCGTCAGGATGCGGATGGAGTCGAACACCTGCAGACCGGTGATGGTCGCGTAGGTCGCGCAGAACAGCACCACCGGCGCGATCATCGGCAGCTTGACGTTCCAGAGCATCTGCCAGAATCCCGCGCCGTCGAGTCTGGCTACCTCGATCAGAGGCCGCGGAATGGCCTGCAGCGCTGCCAGCATGATGATCATGAAGAAGCCGATGTGCTTCCAGACATCCATGATGACGATCGATACCATGGCGACGCGCGCGTCAGTCAACCAGCCCACGGGCTTCACGCCCATCTGCCCGAGGTAATAGTTGAGGATGCCAAGATCCGTCGAGTACAACAGCTTCCAGACGAGCGAGACGAGCGCCGTCGCCACGAGCACTGGCAGGAAATACGCGAGCCGGAGGAAGAACAGAACGGCGCGCGGCATCGCCCGGTCGATCAGCACCGCGAGCAGCAGTCCCAGGCCGACATTGCCGGCGACTGCCATCACGATGAACAGGAACGTGTTCGCGAAGCTGACCCAGAAGCGCCCGTCGGTGAGCACGTACGCGAGGTTGTCGATACCGACGTACGAGACGTCCCACGTGAACCGGTCGACGTGCGTCAGGCTGAACGCCAGCGTGGCCATCGCCGGCAGGAACAGGAACAGCGAATAGAACAGAAGGCCGGGTGCGAGAAAAAGATAGGCCGACCATTGCCTGGAATAGAATGGATTGCGCATCGTTCGTCTCGCGGGCGGCCCCCTTTGTCAGCGAACCCGCGACATCGCGCGCGCGAGGTCGCTGTCGAGCGCGTCGATCGTCGGATCGATCGCACTGTTGCCATTGAGATACGCATCGACGTGACGCATCATGATGTCCTCCACCTGCGCGAAGTTGGGCGGCGCGATCAACGGCACGCTGTGCGCGGCCGATGAGTAGAAGAGCTGGGCCTTTCGCCGCGACGCTGCGCAACGCCCAGC
>CAZBKC010000342.1:0-4116 GCA_964492345.1 uncultured Steroidobacter sp.
CCGTCGGCACCGTGCTCTTCATTGCTGACGGATTCGACAGGCAGCAGATCGACCGATTCAGGAGTTTTTCGGCGACCAGCGATCATCAGGCACTGATGCTGACCGTCGGAACCCCCGAGGGCGGTCCGCTGCGGGACGCGGCCGGGAACATCCGGACCGATGCAAGCGGTCGTCCGATACGCGCCACATTCGACAAGGACAGTCTGCAGCAGCTTGCAACGACGGCGGACATTCCCGTTGCCAGCATCACGCTCGACGACAGCGACATCGAGTGGGTACAGCGGCGTGCACAGCATCATCTGCAGATCGTCGCAGCGCGCAGCGGCACGATGCGCTGGAAGGAGTTCGGCTACTACCTCTGCTTTCCGATCGCCTTGCTGGCGGCGCTCTGGTTCCGGCGCGGGTGGGTGGTTCGATGGGCAACGTGAAAATGGACGATGAGAGCGGCTGCCGTATTTCTGCCCCCTCCTCCGGTCTCCGGGGGAGGGTTGGGGTGGGGGCGGTTCTGGCATTCCTGTTCGCTTGCAGCGCACACGCCGACCTCATCGACTACTTCGCGACGCCGGACCAGCAGGGCCGCTGGTATTTCGAACGCGGCGATTACAAGATCGCGGCCGCGCGCTTCACAGATCCCGCCTGGAAGGGACTGTCGTTCTATCGAGCCGGGGACTTTGGAAATGCGCTGGCCGAGTTTTCCAGGCTCGATACCGCTGACGGGTACTTCCTGCAGGGCAATGCGCAGGCGCACCTCAGGAAGTACGAGGCCGCAGTGAAATCCTACGACAATGCATTGCACGCCCGTGCCGACTTCCCGCAGGCAAAAGCCAACCGCGCGCTGGTCGCCGCCTTGATCCCAAAGCCCGAGGATGAAAGCGACGAGGAACCACCGGACCTTCCTCCCGACGAGGTCAAGTTCGATGACAAGGGCAAGCACGGCAAAGAGAAGGCGATGTCGCCGGAGATGGTCCGCAAGCTCACGGCCGATCTGTGGATGAAGAACCTCCGTCATTCCCGCGCAGGCGGGAATCCAGGTGGTACTGCCATCTCCGCCATGAGCTGGATTCCCGCCTGCGCGGGAATGACAGCAGCAATGGCCGTTTTTTTTAACAGCATCGCCGTCTTCGCCGCCGATTCTCCCGGCATCCTCGTCCGAACACGGCTCGAACCGACCAGTGTCTCCATCAGCCAGGCCGCGACACTGCATGTCGAGGTCTACACGGATGCCTTCTTCACCAGCGGCATTTCTCTACCGCCGCTGACCATCCCCGGCGCAATCGTCAAGTTGTCCGATGAACGCCCCCTGCACCTCAACACGACCGTGAAGGAGACGAACTGGACCGGTATCGAGCACAAGTACACGGTCACGCCGATCGTCGCCGTGGACCTCGACATTCCGGCGTTCGAAGTATCCGCCCACGCCGGACCGGCATCGACGCCTGTCACGGCAAAGACGCGGGCAGTGAAGTTGCAGGTGAGCGCGCCGGCGGAAGCGGGAGATGCTTTCATCACGCATGATCTCAAGCTCACTCAGAAGACCGATGCCGATCTCGCCGCGCTCAAAGTCGGCGATTCGTTCACGCGCTCCATCGAACTGCAAGCGACCGGCACACCGGCGATGTTCATTCCGGACGTCGACTTCGGCGATGTACCCGGACTGAAAGCGTATCCGCAGCCACCGCTGCTCACCGACTCCGCACCGGACGCGCCGCTCCGGGGAACGCGCACGTTCGCAGTGAGCTACGTCGTGCAGGAAGCCGGGGATTTCGATCTGCCTGCGATCGCGGTCCGGTGGTGGGACCTGGACACGAAGCAACTGCGGACTGCACAGGTGCCCGCGCTGAATGTGCATGCTGTAGCAAAGCCGTCATCCCCGCCCGCATTCTCGATTCCGGTCGAAGCGCCGGCTGCAGCGCCCCACCCTGCCATCGACTGGCGCACGTGGCTTCTGAGCGCCGCTGTCGTTGTCGCGACCAGCCTGGCGCTGTACCTGCTCGCGCCGCATGCAGCCAGGAGCCTTGCCTCGCTACGGCGCCGGTACCAGCAGCAGCACGCGGCGTACCTGCAGTCCGAGCGTTTTGCCTATCGCCGGCTCGAGACCGCGATCCGATCGGACCGACGGAAGGCGATTCCAGCAGCGCTCTATCGCTGGCTTGACACACTGCCGGTATCGCGCGGGCGGCAGCGCCCTGGGACGACCCGGGATCTGGATTGCGACACCGGCTTTGCGGATGCGTGCGACGAACTGCTGCAGGAGTGTTACGGAAGATCGCGCGATACAAGGAAGATTCGCTGGCATCTGCGCCGTGCGCGCCGAGGAGCGCTGTCGCAAAAGCGACCGCAGGGGGAGGCGGTCAGGCTGCCGGCACTGAATCCCTGACCCATCCGCAAGTGCACTTGCTACGTACTGCCTTTCTGCCGCGAGCGGCGCAACATGGCGGGCGCCCCCCTGCACGAACGTCATCATCAGTATCCTAAGGAGCCGGTTTTATGAAGCACTTTGTCCTGCTCGCCGCATTTCTCGCATCGACTGCCTACGCCTCGCCCGACCCGATCAACGTGGAGAACACCGAAACATTGAGTGCGACGGTGGTTTCCGTGGATCAGGCAAAGCGCCTGGTCACGCTCAAGGGCGATAGCGGTCGCACACAGACGGTCGAGGTCGCTCCCGATGTCCGCAACCTCGCGCAGGTCAAGGAGGGCGACAGGCTCACAGTGCGCTACTACGAGGGTCTCGCCGCCCAGATCCGCAAGGTGGGCGATCCGGCACCGACCGACGTCAAGGAAGCCCAGATGGCCGGGCGCGCTCCCGAAGGAATGAAGCCGGCGGGTCTCGTGGGCAGCACGGTGAACTCGACGGTGATCATCGAGTCGGTCGATCGCAGTGCCAACACTGTGACGTTCAAGGGCGAAAACGGCGTGCACACGGTCGCCGTGAAGAAGCCGGAAGCCCAGAAGTTCATCGCAGACCTGAAGAAGGGCGATCAGGTCGACATCTCTTACACGCAGGCGCTCGCCGTGAGCGTCGAGCCGTCGCACTGAATCGCTCGCTCTTGGAAGCGTCACGCGGACGGCTGTGCCGCGTGACGCTTCCGGCGGCGCGGCATCCGGCCCCGTAGTCCCGACTTTCGTTCTGAGCCGGGCAATGATGGAACCGCCTCACGACGTCGCGGGTCGGCAACACGCACGGCGGCCGTCACCCATTGCCTCAACTACGGAGTTACGAGGTTGCGTCCTTCCTGCAACATCGAGTCTCTCGGCTGCACACTGTTGGAGAACAAACAAATATGAAACCCACAAAGTTCGCATATGCGTTGGCTGCGCTCTGGCTGCTTGCGGGCTGCCAGACCGTGCAGAAATCACCGATCGACGATGCTTCCACCCACGACGGGCTCGTGAAGGCGGAGATCAAGGGCGTCGATGCCGTCTACAAGAAGCCGCAGGCCAATCTGACGGCCTACGACAAGATCCTGCTGCGGCCGGTCGAGGTGCAGTTCAGCAAGAACTGGGAACCGGAAAACGACTCGGTGCTGTACCAGATGAACAAACCCGATCGCGAGAAGATCAAGACGGAGCTGGCCGAGGCCTTCGCCGAAGTGTTCAAGCAGGTGCTGGAGGAGAAAGGCGGTTACCAGCTGGTAACAGAACCTGCGAGGGACGTACTGGAGGTGCAGGCAGCGATCGTCAACCTCTACATCAACGCGCCTGACGTATCGATGCAGACGGCCGGGCGTGTTCGCACGTACACGACCGACGCAGGCGAGATGACGCTGGTCTGCCAACTGCACGACTCGGTGACCGGAACCCTCCTCGCCCGCGTCTATGACCGTCGCGAAGGGATGGACAGCGGTCAGTGGCAGTGGACCAATTCCGTAACGAATTCCGCGGACGCACGGCGCGAAATCCGGCGCTGGGCGGAGCTTCTGAAAAAATCCCTGGATGCATCGCGCGGCAAGACGACTTGAAGTTGAGCGAACCCTGAAGGAGTACCTATGAAACGACTAGCTATGACTTTTGCGTTGCTGGCCAGCGGCATTTTTGCCAGCACAGCAGCGAACGCCGATCGCGGCGTGGGATGGGAATTCGGCGCGGATGTGATCTACCAGCTCAGCCAGGATG
>CAZBKC010000343.1:0-4111 GCA_964492345.1 uncultured Steroidobacter sp.
GGTGCATCGGCCGAAAGTCGTGCTCGCCGACGAGCCGACGGGCAATCTCGACAGCGAGTCCGCCGTCGAAGTCCTGCAATTGCTGCGCACGCAGCTCAAGCGCGACCGTGCCGTCGGCATTCTCGTGACGCATTCGACCACGGCGGCGGCGACCACCGATCGCATCTTCCGGCTGAGCGCCAGCGGACTGGCGCAGGTCTGAAACGATGACGGCGAATGTCGCGGTGCTGAATGCGGCGGTCTTCGGACCGATGCGTCATGCACCGGGCCGCACGCTGCTGGCCGTTGCGGCCATCGCGCTCGGCGTCGCGCTGGGACTCGCGATCCATCTGATCAATCGCGTTGCCGCCGACGAAGTTGCTCTCGCCGCACGCAGCCTGTTCGGTCAGGCAGATCTCGCCGTCGACGGCGGTGCCGACGGCTTCGACGAAGCGCTCTATCCGCAGATCGCGCGTCTGCCCGGCATCGAAGTCGCAAGTCCGGTGGTGCAGGTCGAAGCCAAGGTGATCGGCGTGCGCGGGGCGCTCACGGTGCTCGGCATGGACATATTCCAGTCGCGTCGCCTGCAGCCCGCCTTTGCGACTGCGCCGGCCGGCGAATCGGAGCAGGACACGAACACTTCGTCTGCGGAACGGATCTTCCTGAGTGCGAGTGCGGCGCGCAGCCTGGGATTGCAGGCCGGCGCGCCGATCCGGTTCCAGGTGGGCATGCAGCCGCTGGAGTTCGTCGTGGGCGGCGTACTGCCGCAGGCGGTGCTGGAAGACCGTGCTGCCGTGCTGGATATCGCGACGACGCAATGGAAGTTCGAGCGGCTCGGCCGGTTGTCGCGTCTGAACCTGCGGCTGGCGCCCGGAACGGGCATCGAACAGGCGCGGGCGCAGATCCGCAGCGTCCTGCCATCGGGTGTCCGTGTCGTCGTACCAGAGGAGGTGGCGGATGAAGCGGTGAGCCTGTCGCGTGCCTATCGCTCGAACCTCACGGCGCTGGCGCTGGTCGCGTTGTTTACCGGCGGGTTCTTCGTGTATTCGACCCAGTCGCTGTCCGCGTTGCGTAGACGGCGTGAGTTCGCGTTGCTGCACGCGCTGGGCGTGACGCGCAGCGGTCAGTGGTGGCTTGCGCTGCTCACGGGTGCGCTCGTCGGATTGGCAGGTTCGGTGCTCGGTGTGCTGCTGGGTGTCGTGCTGGCACAGTTCGGGCTGCAGGCGTTGGGCGCCGATCTCGGCGCCGGTTTCTTTCGTGGCGCGACTCCGCAACTCGAATTGCAGGTCGCTGAAGGAATCGCCTTCTGTTTCCTGGGTACTGCGGTCGCTGTCGCCGGCACGTTGCGTCCGGCGTGGGACTCATCGCGCATTCCCACGGCGCTCGCACTGAAGGCGGCTGACGTTGCGAGCGGCGAGACGCGCACGCATGGCCTGCTGGTTGCGGCGCTGCTGGTGCTGTCGGTCCTGATCCTGTTCCTGCCGCCGATCGACGGTCTGCCGCTTCCGGGCTATGTCTCGATCGCCCTGCTCATCATCGGCACGGTGATCGCCATGCCGCTCGTCCTGCACACGCTGCTGGCGCGTGCGCCGCTGCTTGTGTCAGTGCCCTGGGAGATCGCGATCGCGCATCTGCGCGGCACCGCACGCTACGCGACGCTCAGCGTGTCGGCGATCGTCGTGAGTTTCAGCCTGATGGTCGCCATGGCCATCATGGTGGCGTCCTTCCGTCATTCGCTGGATGCGTGGACGCAGCGGCTGCTGCCGGCGGATCTCTACGTGCGCACTGGTTATGTCGGTCAGTCGTCGCATTTCGATCCCGCGACCGTGGCGGCGATACGCCATCTCGATGCGGTCGAGCGCCTCGAAGTCAGTCGTTTTGCCGAGGCGATGCTGGCCGCATCGGGACGAACGGTCACGCTCATCGCACGCGACATCGATCCCGGTCAGGCAGAGCGCGTGCTCTGGCTCGAACAGATCGCCAGCGGTCCGTTGCCGGCGGGCAGCCTGCGCGTGTGGCTGTCCGAAGCCGTCGCCGACGAACTGCAACGGCCGCCCGGCACGATGTTCGAGCTGCAGATCGGCGGAAGAAAGGTTTCCGCCTGGATCCAGGGCGTGTGGCGCGACTACGAACATCCGCGCGGCGCCATCATCATGGAACGCAGCGCCTATCTCGAACTGACCGGCGATACAGCCATCAACACGCTCTGGCTCTGGTTGCAGCCGGGTGCAGGCGAGGACGCTGCGCAGGCGCAGATCCGTCAGCTCTTGCCGGCGGATGTCGACGTCGACATGCGCGTGCCGGCCGAGTTGCGCCGGCTGTCGTTGCAGGCCTTCGATCGCACGTTTGCGATCACCTATGTGCTCGAGCTGATCGCGATCCTGATCGGACTGTTCGGCATCAGCGCCGGCACGAGCGCGCAGGTGCTGGCACGTCGACGCGAGTTCGGCATGCTGCGGCACATCGGACTCACGCGCGGGCAGATCGCGGCGACGCTGGCGATCGAAGGTGCGGGGCTGGGCACGCTGGGCGTGATCGCGGGACTGGTGACAGGTGGGCTGGTGAGCCTGATCCTGATCCACGTCGTCAATCGGCAGTCGTTCCACTGGAGCATGGACCTGTTCGTGCCTGCGGGCCTGCTCGCGGGGCTGAGCGTGGCACTGATCGCATCCGCCGCGGTCATCGCCGTGGTGAGCGGCCGCCAGGCGATGCGGGGCGATGCGATCGCGGCGGTCAAGGAGGATTGGTAGTTTGAGTCAGCGTAACGCCAGTGACGGGGTGACGAAGTGACGAGGGCCGGGAAGTTCGCGTCATTGCTCGCCATGTCGCTGCATTGCGTGGCGCATGCGCAGGTGATTTATCCCACGGTCGAACCGGGCCATCGCATCGAGTTTCCGCGCGACGAGGGCAGTCATCCCACGTTCCGGACCGAATGGTGGTACGTCACTGGCTGGCTGGAGACACAGGACGGCAAGCCGCTGGGCTTCCAGATCACGTTCTTTCGCACGCGTCCTGGAACGCAGGAAGACAATCCTTCGCGCTTTGCCGCGAAGCAGGTGCTGTTCGCGCATGCGGCACTGAGCGACCCCCGTCACGGAAAACTCCTGCGCGGCGAGCGCGCAGCCCGCGAGGGATTCGGACTCGCCTATGCGAAACCCGACCGCCTCGACGTCGCCATCGACGAATGGTCGCTGCGAAGCACGGATGCGGGGGAATCGCCGGGTGCGGCCTATCGTGCTGTCGCGACCGCGGCGGATTTTTCGATCGACCTGCAATTGCGGACGCAATCGGCGCCGCTGCTCAATGGCAGGGACGGCTACAGCCAGAAGGGACCGGACGCAAGTACCGCCAGTTACTACTACAGCCTGCCGGGACTGCAGGTCGACGGTTCGCTGCGGACGGCGGACGGCACACAGCGTGTTCGTGGTCATGCGTGGCTCGATCACGAATGGTCCACCACGTTCCTCGATTCCGGCACGCACGGCTGGGACTGGACGGCGATCAATCTGGATGACGGCAGCGCGCTGATGGTCTCGCGGATGCGCGACGCCGCGTCCGCGCAGCGGTGGGCGTTTGGATCGCACCGCCCCGCTGGCAGCAGCGAAGCGCAGACCTTCACGCCCGACCAGATCGAATGGCAGCCGCTGCGCCGCTGGCGTTCGCCGCGCACCGGCATCGAGTATCCCGTGGAGTGGCGCGTGCGCGTGGGAGATCGCACGATCCGCCTGCGTCCGTTGATGGACGATCAGGAAAGCGACACGCGCGCGAGCACAGGCATCATCTATTGGGAAGGCGCCGTGACCGCATTCGACGAGCAGGACCGCGCCATCGGGCGGGGTTACCTGGAGCTGACGGGCTATGGCCGGCGACTGATCTTCTGATCGTTTTTCCTCGCGACCGCCGATCTGCAGGGGCGACCCAAGTGTTCGAGTGGGCGCGGGACGTATTGCCGGAGAAAAAATGACGTCCGCGATCCCCGCGCAGGATCAGCCCGGTTTCGTGCCCGGCTTCAGGACCCACACCTTGCACCAGCCGTCCTTGTCGACCAGTTTGCCGGGAAAGAGATTGCAGGGACGCCACTCGTCGCCTTCCTTGCCGGTGATCTGTACGCAGTTGTGGCAGAAGCTGCCGG
>CAZBKC010000344.1:0-4104 GCA_964492345.1 uncultured Steroidobacter sp.
CGGATATTCCTCGGGCGTGCGCCAGCCGACCCAACCCGTGCCCGGCGTGCGCCACGAGGCAGGCAGCGTCGAGTCGTAGTTGGCGCGGATCGGCACCTGCCCCATCAGCGACCAGCCGATGTGACCCTCCTGGTCCACGGCAAGAAAGTTCTGCACCGGCGCACCCGACCGATTCGCCGCCAGCAACGCCTCCTGCACGGTCGTCACTGTCTCCAGGTCGAGCATGCGCACATTGGTAGCGCGCGGATCGTGCGCGGTCCACGCCAACGCCAGCGGTCTTCCCTGCGCGTCGCGATTGACGACCGGGCCCCAGCGCGTCGTCGTCACATCCAGGCTGACGGGCGATTCGCCACGCACGGCAATCGACTCGGTTCGCCTGGTGAACGCCTCGGTGGCGTCGCCAACGAAGTACCGATCAGGATTCGCGGGATCGATCTCGACGATCACCAGATCGGTCCAGTCGCCGTAGCTGTTCGTGAATCCCCAGGCGACACGCCCGTTGCTGCCGACAACGAGGATCGGAAGTCCTGGAAGTGTCACGCCCACCAGATCACGCGGCGTTTCCGCGCCACCGCTCACCTGCAACCGCGCCCGATACCAGACATGCGGCAGCCGCAGACCCAGATGCATGTCGTTCGCCAGCAGTGCCGCGTTGCCTGCCGCGTGGGTAGCGGCCACAGCCCAGCTGTTGCTGCCGATCACCGGCTGTTCTTCCAGGGCGGTAAGCGATGGAGGGTTCAGCAATGCCGCGACACGCTGCGCTGCGTTGCGCAGGTCGAAGATCTCGGGACCGGGAATCGCTGCCACACGCCATGTTCCTCCGGTCACGGGTGCGTCCCACTCCGTGCCCAGGGGATGCATGAAGTCGAACAGCGCCGGCGGCAAGACCTCGCGCAGTTGCGAGCGCGCCAGTTCGTATGCACCGGTCGAATCGTTGAGGCTGATGTACATGGAAAACGCCGTGAGCACCGAATCTTCCGGCAGCCATGTGCGCGGCTGCGTTCGCAGCAGGAAGTATTCCCATGGCCGGGCTTTCGCATCGTCCAACGCCCGGTTTACACCGGCAACGTAGGCATCGAGGATCCGGCGATCGTCCTCGGGCATCTGCGCCACGACCTGCTGCGCCACGGCGCGAAAACCATGAATGCGAAAGCGCTTGTCGGTGTCCAGAGCTGCTGCACCGAGCAATTCGGCCAGTTCGCCGGCAGCCACGCGGCGCATCAGGTCCATCTGGAAGAAGCGATCCTGCGAGTGTGCGTAGCCGGTCGCATACGCAAGATCGCGACGCGATACGCCCGTGACCGTCGGCGTGCCGCTGACATCGCGTTCGATCCTCGCCGTCGCGCCTGTGCCGGCGATGTCGCCATCCAGCTGTGGCAGGCTGCCGCGAAACAGCAGATAGATGGTGCCGGCAGCGACCACGACGAGCGCAGCGATGGCGATCAGAATGCGACGGAACAGGCGCATGAGAATCCGGTCCCCCCCGAAAGAAAGGCCGGATTATGCGGGAGAAATGCAACCGGGTGAGGCAGCCGTCGGGTAGTCGCAAGGAAACGGTGGACGAGTCGCCGCCGTCAGACCCGCACTTCGAGGATCTTCATGGAGTTGGTCTTGCCCGAGACGCCCGACAGCTCGCCCTTGGTGAGAATGATGCGATCGCCGGCCTCGACCATCCTGTTCTGAAGCAGCAGCCGGAAAATGTTGGCGTAGAGTTCCTGCGCATCCGTGTGTGTGATATCGAAATTCACCGGATAGACGCCGCGGTAGAGCATGACGCGGCGACTGGTGATCTCGTGCCGGGTAAATGCGTAGATGGGAATGTCTGCGCGGATGCGCGACATCCACAGTGGCGTCGAGCCGGATTCGGTCAACGCGACGATCGCCTTCACCTTGAGATGATTCGCGGTGTACATCACCGCCATCGCGATGGCCTCATCCGTCTTTTCGAAAAGCCCACCCTCGCTGCGGTGACGGAGGGGTGAATGCGACGACTCGTATTTCTCGGCGCCGAGGATGACCTGCGCCATCGCCTGCACGGCCTTGACCGGATATTTGCCGACGGCACTCTCGCCGGAGAGCATCACCGCATCCGTGCCGTCCATCACCGCATTGGCAACATCGGAGACTTCGGCACGGGTCGGAATCGGGTTATGGATCATCGACTCCATCATCTGCGTCGCCGTGATCACGACACGATTGCGCTTGCGCGTCGCCGAGATGATGTGTTTCTGCAGGCCGGTCAGCTCGGCATAGCCCACTTCGACGCCCAGGTCGCCGCGCGCCACCATCACGGCGTCGGCGGCAGTGAGGATCTGGCTCAGGTTGTCGATGGCCTCGTGGCGTTCGATCTTCGCCACCACGTGGGCGGTGCCACGCCACTTGCGAAGCTCGGCCTGGGCGCGGCGGATGTCGGCGGCGTCGCGCGCGAACGAGACGGCGACGTAATCGACATTCATCTCGGCTGCGAGCTGGATGTACTCGAGGTCCTTGTCGGTGAGCGCCGGAGCGGACAACCCGCCGCCCTGGCGGTTCAGGCCCTTGCGGTTGGACAGCTCGCCGCCGGAACGCGTGATGCACTCGATGCGCGAGTCCTTCACCGAGATGACATCGAGGACGATGTAGCCGTCGGCAAGCAGCAGCGTGTCGCCCGGCTTCACGTCCCGGGGGAGATCCTTGTAGGCGCAGCCCACCTCGCGCTCGTTGCCGGCGGCCGGATCGAGGCCGATATCCAGCGCGAACGGCTGGCCCTCCGTGAGCGTGATGCGCCCGTTGACGAAACTTTCGATGCGGATCTTGGGACCGGACAGGTCGGCGAGGATGCCGACATTGCGTCCCACCGACTTTGCCGCGGCGCGCACCGCGATGATGCGATTGCGCTGCTCTTCCTTCCCGCCATGCGAGAAGTTGATGCGCGCGACGTCGAGACCCGCCTTCACCATCTCCGCCAGCACGCCGACATCGTCAGTGGCTGGTCCGAGCGTGGCTACGATCTTGGTCCGACGCAGTGCGCCCTGATGTTCGGTCACCTGTTACCTGCCGATGCGCATTGCGCTGGGGTTGGAAGCATGAATCTCAGCCGGCGGCCCGGTCCTCGAGCGCGGCCACGGCCGGCAGACGCTTGCCCTCGACGAACTCGAGGAATGCGCCACCGCCGGTCGAGATATAGGAGATTCCTTCCTCCACACCGTACTTTTCGATGGCCGCGAGTGTGTCACCGCCACCGGCCAGCGAAAAGGCCTTGCTGCTGGCGATGGCATTGGCGATCACGCGCGTGCCCTCGCCGAACTGATCGAACTCGAACACGCCCACGGGGCCGTTCCAGAGCACCGTTCCCGCATCTGCGATGACTGCGGCAAGACGATCGGCGGTGTCGGGACCGATGTCGAGGATGAGCTCCTCGGGACGCACGTCATGGATGCCGCGCACGTCGGCATGCGCGGTGGCCGCGAACTCGGTGGCCACCACCACGTCGGTGGGCAGCGGAATGTCCGCGCCGCGCTCGCGCGCCCGGGCGATGAGGCGCCGGCAGGTGTCGAGCATGTCCGTCTCGCACAGGCTCTTGCCGACATTGACGCCGGTGGCCGCCAGGAAGGTATTGGCGATGCCGCCGCCGACGATGAGCTGATCGACCTTGTCGAGCAGCGCCTCGAGGATGGTGAGCTTGGTGCTCACCTTGGAGCCGGCGACGATGGCCACCAGCGGCCGCTGCGGCTTCTCGAGCGCGCGCTCGAGCGCCGCAAGCTCGCCCGAGAGCAGCGGGCCCGCGCAGGCAACCGGCGCAAGGCGCGCCACGCCGTGCGTGGAGGCCTCGGCACGGTGGGCCGTACCGAAGGCATCCATCACGAATACGTCGCAGAGCGCAGCCATCTTCCGCGCCAGATCATCCCTGTCTTTCTTTTCACCTTTGTTGAAGCGCACGTTCTCGCACAGCACCACCTGGCCCGGCTCGACGGACACGCCATCGAGCCAGTCCTTCACCAGCGGCACGTTGCGGCCGAGCAGCGTCGAGAGGCGGGCCGCGACCGGCTGCAGCGACAGTGCCGGATCGTACTTGCCCTCCTCCGGGCGGCCCAGGTGCGAGAGCAGCATCACGCGTGCGTTCTT
>CAZBKC010000345.1:0-4093 GCA_964492345.1 uncultured Steroidobacter sp.
CCCCTCGGCTTTCAGGCTGTGGTCGAGCAGGTTGAGGATGTCGCGCTGCTGGGTGAAGGCGTCGAACAGCCGGCGCAGCTTTTCGACGTTCGACAGCTCGGCGAAGTCCATCAGATTGGTCTCGCCCGCCATCACGTATTCCATCTTGCCGGCGACCGGCGCGTCTACAACCTGCTGTGCCAGCATGATGGCGTCGAGCATGAGCTGATTGAGCGTCTCGCGGGTTTCCTTGAGCTGCCCCACGAGGCGTTCCCGGATCGTCGACAGTTCCCTTCCGGCGAGTTCCTGGTTCAGGTAGTTCGACGCCCGGCGCAATTCGTCGGCACTGTAGCGGCGCTCGAGCTGCAGGATACGGTTCTGGACTTCGCGCCCGTTGACGACCATCACCGCCAGCACGCGGTTGTCGGAGAGCGGGATGAACTCGATCTGACTCAGCGAAGCATGGCTCTGCCGCGGCAGGGTCACGACACCCGCCATGCGCGTGACACTGGACAGCATGCGCGATGCGGCTGCCACCAGGGCCTTCGGATTGTCGACGTGCTCGCCCAGATGCGTCTGGATCTGCACGACCTTGGCATCTTCGAGCGGCTCGTACTTGAGCAGCGTGTCGACGAAGAACCGGTAACCCTTGTCCGTCGGGATGCGGCCCGCAGAGGTGTGCGGCGAGGTCACGAACCCTAGGGATTCCAGATCCGCCATCACGTTGCGGATGGTCGCGGCACTCAGCGTCAGGCCGACGCCTCGCGACAACGTGCGCGAACCCACCGGCTGGCCGTCGCGGATGTAGTGCTCCACCAGCCGCTTCAGCAGTTGCTGGGCTCGCTCGTTGAGCAGTTCCTCACCGGTCTCTGGGCTCATCGTCGATCGCTGCAGTGTCTTGCGGGTTACGTGGTGACGTCACTCAAACCCATGTGACAGAAGGCATTTTGCTGCCTTCTTGAAGGATGCGCGGCGAAACTAGCACGGTGCCTGACGGTGTCAAGCGACAGTGGGCCGCCATCCCGCTCCACGTCCGTCATCGCAGCATGCTAAAACAGCGGTCCATGTCGCCCACTGCAGAATCATTCAAATCCATCGCCCTGGTCGGCAATCATCACGATTCGCGTGTCAGCGAATCCATGCTGATCCTGGCCACTCACCTGCACGGACGTGGCCGTCGTGTCCTGCTCGCCTCCGACACCGAAATCGACTTCGGCTCCTTGCCGATCGAGCGTCATCCGGAGAAAAACCTGGGCAGCAGCGTGGATCTGATCGTCGCGGTCGGCGGCGACGGCACGATGCTCAGCGCTGCACGGCTCGCCGCGCCGTCGGGCGTCCCCGTGCTCGGCGTGAACCGCGGCCGCCTCGGCTTTCTTGCAGACATCAGCCCGAGCGATATCCGCGAACGGCTCGACGACGTTCTGAACGGCCGCTATGTGAAGGATCATCGCGCGATGCTGCAGGCGAGCCTGGTGCGCGCCAACCAGGCGGCCAGCGAGGGTCAGGCCCTGAACGATGTCGTCGTGCAGAAGTGGCAGACGGGGCGCATGCTGGATTTCGAAACCTGGATCGATGGCCGCTACGTCAACAGTCACGGCGGCGACGGCCTGGTGATTGCCACCGCGACGGGATCGACGGCCTATGCGCTCTCCTGCGGCGGGCCGATCCTCTATCCCGAACTCGACGCCGTGGTGCTCGCGCCGATCTGTCCGCACACGCTCTCGGATCGACCCATCGTCATTCGCAGTTCCTCGACCGTCGAAGTCCGGCTGGTCGACCGTCCGGACATCAACGCACAGGTGATCTGCGATGGTGTGTCGCTTGGAGAACTCGGTGCTGGCGATCGGCTGCTCGTGACCCGCGCCCAGGCGAACGTGACGTTGCTGCATCCGGTCGACCACGACTACTACCGCATCCTGCGCTCCAAACTGCGATGGGGCCGGGGCGATCGCATGCTGCCCGGCGGCTCGACGGACTGAACCATGAAAGAAGCGGATAGGCGCACTGACCCGCTTGCCCGTTTTCCGAATCGGGCACAGCGCGCATCGAACACCTGGCCTGGATATCGTTCCGACCATCCGCTATCCGCCATCCGCTATCCGCTTCTCCCGTAAGATGCTCACACACATCCAGATCCGCGACTTCGCGATCATCGACGCCGTCGAACTCGAACTGGGCCGCGGTCTCACTGTCCTGACCGGTGAAACCGGCGCGGGAAAATCCATTCTTGTGGACGCGCTGCTGCTCGCAGCCGGCGGACGGGCCGGCGCGGAGGTTGTGCGTCACGGCAGCGAGCGCGCCGAGGTGTCCGCGACATTTGCCGTCACCGACAATTCGTCCGCCATCGAATGGCTGAACGAGCAGGCCATCGAACACGAAGGGGAATGCGTCCTGCGGCGCGTGGTGACGGCGGACGGCAGATCGCGCGCCTATGTGAATGGCCAGGCCATGTCCGTGCAGTCGCTCCGGCAACTGGGCGAAACGCTGGTCGATGTCCATGGACAGATGGAATACCAGTCCCTGATGCGGCGCGCGTCGCAACGCGAACTGCTGGATCGCAACGGCGATCACTCGGCAATGGTCGACTCCGTCGCGGCTCATTGGCGGACACTGGCTTGCCTGCGCGAGGAACGCGATCGGGCACTGGCAACTGCACGCGACCGCAGTACGCGCCTGGAAATGCTGCGGTATCACCTCGGCGAACTCGATGGGCTGGATCTGAAACCGGGCGAAATCGAGGAACTCGCCGCCGAGCGGACGCGGCTATCGCAGCGCGGACGCCTGGCCGAAGGAACCCGTTCGATCGTGCAATTGCTGCGCGAAGCGGAGGACGCCAGCGCCGAACAGGCCGTGTCCCGCGCGCTGTCGATCGCCCGCGCGCTCGCGGAGCTGGATGCGCACTTCGCGCCCATGGCACAGCTCATCGATGAATCGCTGATCGCCCTGCGCGAGGGCGTCGAAGCGGTCGAACGCTACGAATCCTCGCTCGATGCCGATCCAGGCCGGCAGGAATGGGTCGAACAACGACTCGCGGCGGCGGAGAGCATCGCGAGAAAGCACCGGGTAGAACCGGCCGAACTGATCGCCACTCGCGAACATCTGGCCGCCGAGCTGGTACGACTCGAAGCGCTGGACGCTTCGCTCGAAAGCATCGAAGCGAAGCTGCTGGACGCGGACAAGGGGTTCCGATCGACCTGCAGCAGACTCTCTGCCGCCCGCAAATCGGCGGCGAGTGTGCTCAGCGAGCGCGTGAGCGCATTGATGCAGAGCCTCGGGATGCCCGGCGGCAGATTCCAGGCGGCGGTGGCGCCGCTGCCGGCGGAATCGGCGGGACAGCATGGCGCCGACGACATCGAGTTTCTCGTCAGCGCCAATCCCGGCCAGCCGCCTCGCCCGCTGGCAAAAGTGGCTTCGGGCGGCGAGCTGTCACGTATCAGCCTCGCCGTCCAGGTTGCAGCCGCACAAACCGACACTCTGCCCTGCCTCGTCTTCGACGAAGTCGATGCGGGCGTGGGCGGCGGCGTCGCAGAAATCGTCGGCCGTCAGTTACGAACGCTCGGCGAACGCACGCAGGTGCTATGCGTGACTCACCTGCCGCAGGTCGCGAGCCAGGCACATGCCCACGTACGAGTCGCCAAACTCACGGACGGCAAGACGACGCGGACTTCGCTGCATCCGCTGACGGATGACGAACGCACCGAAGAAATTGCCCGGATGCTGGGAGGCGTCGACATCACGGCGCAGGCACGCGCCCACGCCGCCGAGATGCTGCAGGCAGCACGCGCAGCGGAAGAAAAACCGAAGGTACGGAGGAAGCGGATAGCGGATAGCGGATAGCGGATGGTCAGACCCGCGAGGCGATGAAAGCGCGGCAGTACCTCTAACCATCCGCCATCCGCTATCCACTTCCATTCTCAACCAATTAGCTCATCTGCTGCGCCCACCCTCATGGGAAGGACAGCCCGGGCGCCTGCAACGGCCATACAGAATCATCGAATGATCGACGAGTTGATACCCCAGCTTCGTCGCGATCTCTTTCTGGCGGGCCTCGATGCCGGCGTCCATGAACTCTTCGACGCGACCGCAGTCCAGACAGACGATGTGATCGTGGTGC
>CAZBKC010000346.1:0-4092 GCA_964492345.1 uncultured Steroidobacter sp.
TGGTGCCGCTGTATCGCGTGCTGTGCGACGTCACCGGCTACGGCGACCGCACGCAACTCGAAAAGGCCGCGGAAGTGAGCGAGGCGCCGGTGCTGGATCGCGAGGTCACGGTGGAATTCATGTCGGCGACGCCGACTCATGGTGCATGGGAATTCCGCCCGGAAGCATCGAGCATGAAGGTGCAGCCGGGACGACTGTACGAGGCGAAGTTCTACGCGAAGAACCTGCGTGCGAAGGACGTGACGGCACTGGCGGTGCCGAGCGTCGCACCGCTGCAGGCGACGCAGTACTTCCGCAAGACCGAATGTTTCTGTTTTACGCCGCAGCATTTCGGCGGCGACGAGGGACGCGACATGAGCGTGCGTTTCATCGTCGATCCGAAGCTGCCGGGCAACATCGACCGCGTCACGCTGGCGTATTCGATGTACGACGCACCGGAGGGGAGCGGTTAGCGGTTGGCGGTTAGCGGTTGGTTCAGACGGGCTCCTGTTGAAACCAACCGCTAACCGCCAACCGCCAACCGCTTCGTGTTAGATACTTGAACAACAGGACTGGCTTCCAGCATATGGCTCACGCACACACTTCGCACGCGCCGTCGGACAAGTACTACGTTCCCCACAGCAGTCCGTGGCCGATCTTCGGCTCGATCTCGCTGTTCACGCTGATGAGCGGCATCGCGCTGTGGCTGAATCACGTCGCCGCCGGGCCCTGGTTCACCACGCTCGGCCTGATCATGCTGATCGTGATGTTTGCCGGCTGGTTCGGCAACGTCATCACCGAAAGCGAAGGCCGGCTCTACAACGACGCCGTCGACCGCTCGTTCCGCATGGGAATGATGTGGTTCATCTTCTCGGAAGTGATGTTCTTCGCCGCATTCTTCGGTGCGCTGTTCTACGCCCGGCAGTTCTCGATTCCGTGGCTGGGCGGCGAAGGCGTGAAAGTGTTCACCAAGCTGCTGCTGTGGCAGAACTACGAGAACGAATGGCCGACCAACGGTCCCGAAGCGGTCGGTGGTGATTTCGAAGTGATTCCGGCGCTCGGCTTGCCGGCGATCAATACCGCACTCCTGCTGACCTCCGGCGTAACGATCACCATCGCTCATCACGCACTGAAGGCCGGCAACCGCAAGGTGCTGAACATTTTCCTCGCGGCGACCTTCCTGCTCGGCTTCCTGTTCGTGTTCCTGCAGGCCGAGGAATACATCCACGCCTACACGGAACTGAACCTGACGCTGAACAGCGGCGTCTACGGTTCGACGTTCTTCATGCTGACCGGCTTCCACGGTTTCCATGTGACCGTCGGCGCCTTCATGCTGACCGTCATCTGGTTCCGCTGCATGAAGGGTCACTTCACGCCCACGCATCACTTCGCGTTCGAAGGCGTCGCCTGGTACTGGCACTTCGTCGACGTGGTGTGGCTGATTCTGTTCGTATTCGTGTACTGGCTGTGAGGGATAAGGGGATAGGGTTCAGGGAGCGGTGAATAGCAGGAACGCCCGGCTATCCCCTGATCCCTGATCCCTGATCCCTATCTCCCGATTCCATGCGGCTGAATCAGTCCCTGCGACCATGCGATCAGCAGCAGGATGAAGAGGCCGACTGACAATGCGACCCGAACGGTCAGCGCCTTCACCATCTTCTTCGAGTCACCCTTGTCGTTCATCATCTGATACAGCGCCGAGCCGAGGCTGAAGACGATACCGGCGAGGCAGACGAGGACGAGGATCTTGATGATGGGCATGATGCACGGCGATTGCAGGTGAGGCGGCGAGTATAACGTGCGCATGATCCTCGCCGGCCGGCGCTTCACTCCATCGATCTTCGCCACGCTGCTGCTGGTGCTCGGTGTTGCGGCTTTCGTCCGTCTGGGAATCTGGCAACTCGATCGCGCCGACGAAAAACAGGCGCTCATGGAACGCTATGGTGCCGGTGGCGAGAAAACGCTCGGGTTGAGCGCCGAATCTGTCGCCGCATTGCCTCGCTATCAGCACGTCCGCGCGCTGGGGCGCTACGACACGGCTCGTCAGATCCTGCTGGACAACATGCCGTCGCAGCTCGGTCAGCCAGGCTATCGCGTGGTCACACCCTTCGAACTCGAAGGCGGCGGCATCCTGCTGGTGGATCGCGGCTGGCTGCCGCTGGGTACAACGCGGCAAGACCTGCCATCCATTGCTGTAGGAACACAGTCACGCGAGATAGCCGGGCGCTACGACACGTTGCCGCGGCCAGGCATCGTTCTGGCAGCCGAAGCTGCTGATGCGGCAGCAGCGTGGCCGCTGGTGATGAACTACCCGCAGCAACCGGCGATCGAGTCGGCGCTCGGTCATCCCGTGCTGCCGGGACTGTTGCTGCTGGATCCGGATCGACCGGATGGGTATGAGCGCGCATGGCTGTCGCGCTTCCAATTCGGGCCGGAGCGACATACGGCGTACGCGGTGCAGTGGTTCGGCCTCGCCACTGCTGCCATCGTGATCTATCTGATCGTGAGTTTTCGACGGGAAAGACATCGATGAATGATTTGCCGGAGCAGACTGCCGCACGACGCTCGCGTCGTCAGGCGTGGATTCTCGTCACCGCGTTCTTCGCACCGCTGGCACTGGCCTTTCTGCTGTACTACGGCGGGTCTTACTTCGGCGCGGGCGCCTGGCGGCCCGCAGGCAGCACGAACAGAGGGGACCTCGTTCATCCGGCACGGCCGCTGCCGCAGTTCGAACTGACGACGACGCGCGGTACGAAACTCGATACCCAGGGCCTGCATGGAAAATGGAATGTGGTTTTCATCGGCGACGGTCAGTGCGATGCGCGCTGCCGCGAGGCACTGGTGCTGATGCGCCAGACACGGCTCGCACTCAACGACGACATGACGCGCGTGCAGCGCGTGTTCCTCGCCACCGGTGACTGCTGCGATCAGACGTATCTGGCCGCTGAACACGACGGCCTGATTGTCGCTGCTGCCGACGGCGCTGGCGCCCAGCCGGTGCTGGCGACCTTTCCCGATGCAGCGCAGGGGCGTATCTACATCGTCGATCCCCTCGGCAATCTGATGATGAGCTACGCCCCCGACGCCCCGCAAAAAGGCCTGCTCGAAGACCTGAAGAAACTGCTGAAGTTGTCGCATATCGGGTAGGGAAGGGAAAGGGGATAGGGGGTAGAGATGAGAGTGCAGCGGCTCTGACCATCCCCTGCCCCCTGTTCCCTATCCCCTATCGTCCCTCCCTTCGCCTTTCGGCGCTGCGATAGGGGTTTTTGCCGCTTCCCTTCCCAAGCACAAACTTCGTGTGCGACACTCGCCCCGACTTCGGCCGTGGAGGACTCAACGTGGCGAAGTCAACGAGAGACCACTCGACCCGAGCTCATCCCGGACGAGAAACTCTCCTGATGAATTGACCGCAGCGATGCAACGACGCATTTCGATCTGTCCGCCCGATAGATGGTCAGTTTCCGGCAGGAGACCTCCGGGACAGCGCGAGTGCCAGCCGTCTCGCGTCGATGCTGAAGAATGAGAATGACGGGGTATTTGCCGGAACACTGCTGACCACTGCGAACCCGGGGGAAGTCATGAAGTGCCTGTACTTTCTGTCGCCCAGCCTGTCCTACACCCACGACGTGGCAGACGATCTGCACGAAGTAGGGGTCAAGGACTTCTACCTCCACGTCATCAGCCGCGACGAGTCGGGGCTGAAGAAGCAGCACATCCATTCCAGCAACTATCTGGAAACCCTGGATGTGGTTCGCGACGGCTTCATCGGTGCCGCCATCGGCTTCCTGGTCGGCGTCCTGGGCATCCTCGCGCTGATGTACTTCAAACCCTTCGGGCCCGATGTCGTCGTGCCCACATTCGTCTATGCGATCCTCGTCGGTGCCGCGACGCTGTTCGGTGCCTGGGAGGGCGGACTGACCGGCATCGCCACCGAGAACAAGAAGCTGTCGCGCTTCCATGACGAAATCGAGTCCGGCAAGTACCTGATCCTGGTGTATGTGCGCAAGCACCAGGAAGACGCGGTCCGCCGCATGATGAAAGAGCGCCATCCCGACGCGGAGCTGGCCGCGGTGGATTCGCATTTCATCAACCCATTCAGCAACCTGGCGCGCA
>CAZBKC010000347.1:0-4088 GCA_964492345.1 uncultured Steroidobacter sp.
ACCAAATCCGCGTCCTCGCCATCACATAAGCGCGGATCCTGATCAGCGTTCACAACCGGCCTCACCGCTCCAGTAGTGGTCGGCATTGGCGCGAAATTGCTGGCCGATCATGCGCAGCCAAGCCTCCTCGCCGGGCGTCAGTCCGGGCTGGTTCAGCACCCAGGCTTCGAAACGCGCGCCCAGTTCGGCCGCGCGCTGGGCCGAGGCTTCGGGGAAGACCATGTTGCCGTTCTCGTCGACGGTGATCCACTCGCGCGTGGTCGGGTCGATGTGGTCGTCGACGTCCAGCGCCAGCAGGCGGCGCGGCTCGTACTTCTTCTTCGCCTGCCGCGCCACCACCACGCCGCCTTCGGCGTAACCATCATCGTCGCCGTGGTAGTCGGCCACGCCGACAAAGTCGAACATGGTGAACACAGGCTTGTTCTTGGCCTTGCGTGTGCCACGGCCGCGCATCTGCTGGTACAGGATGCTGGATCGCGTGAAGCGGGCAGTCGAAGCCGGTATCGAGCATGTTCACCGAGACCAGGATCTGCGGGTACTTCTCCTTCTTGAAGCGGCGGATCTTTGTCAAGCCATCGGTGCTGTCGTCGGCGCCCTGCCCGCTGACCACGTAGTCTGCAAAGCGCACTTCAGGCGATGGCTTGAGGTGCGCGAACTGCGCGTCGAACAGCTGCGCCAGCGTCTCGGCATGGCGTTTGTTGACGGCGAAGACGATGGTCTTGCCGAGCAGCGGTTTGCGCAGCACGCCCTTGGCGTCGACGTAACCCTGGTCGAGCACTTGGGCATATTCGCGCACGATGGCGCGGTTGCGCTCGGGGATGGTGAAGCGGCGTTCCAGCGCGGACGGATCCACCGTGATCGCGCTTTCGTTGCCGAACACCTTTTCGAGTTCGATCCGGCTCTCGTCGTCGAGGGCCGACCAATCGAGCTCGCTGCGTTTGACTTCGAAGCCCCCTTCGGCGGCGGTCTTCACCGTCTGCGCTTTGTAGATCTGGTACGGCACCAGGTGGCCATCGCGGATGGCGTCCTTCAGCTTGTACGAAAACGTGGGGGCATCGACTTCGAAGAAGCGCAGCGTGTCGCGCACGAAGGCTTTGTCTTCGTCATCGGAAGAATCGTCGTCGCGGGTTCGCACGCAGGGCGTAGCCGTCAGACCGATCTGCAAGCCATCGAAATGGCGCAGCACGCCGCTCCACTGCCCGTAGATGCTGCGGTGGCATTCGTCGGTGATGACCAGGTCGAAGTAGCCGCTGGAATAGTCGGCGTACAGGTTGACCATGCTCTGCAGCGTGGTGATGGTGATGCGCTTCTCGTCCTGGAAGCGCCGGCCCGCGCGCAACACATACGCTGGGTAGCCCGGCAGATGTTCGGCGAAAGCATCTTCGGTCTGCTTGGCCAGCGGTATGCGGTCCACCAGGAACAGCACGCGCGTGATGGTATTGGCCTCGAACAGCCGCTTGATCAGCGCTGCGGCCGTGCGCGTCTTGCCGGTGCCGGTGGCCATCTCGACCAGCAGCTTGCGCCGCCCGCCGCTGATTTCGCGGCATAGGTTGTCGATGCATTCGAGTTGGTAGTCGCGCTCGACGATGCGGCGGTCGATGGGGACCTGGTTCAGGTCGCGGCATAGCTTTGCCGACGCCGCGCGGCGCTCAAGATCGTCTTGCCTGAAGAAGGTCTTGACGGCATGCGGAAAGGATTGCCGTTGCCAGTCCCAGAACTGCAGCTCGGCGCCATTGCACAGGAAGACGAAAGGGACGCCGAGCTGCTGTGCGTAGGCCTTGGCCTGGGATGCGGCATCACCCGGGCTGGTGGAGAAGCGCTTGGCCTCGACGACGGCCAGCGAGCGGCCGTGCCGATCACACAGTACGTAGTCCGCACGGGTGCCGTCGGGCAGGACCACTTCGTAGCGCACGGCGTTGCGATCCTGCGTGTTCCAGCCTTGCGCGGCCAGCAGCGCATCGATCTTCACGCGGGCGAAAGCCTCGTTGCTCATGGCAGGTGCGCTGATAGTCGTCGCTCAGATCCGGCGCCTGCCACGTGCCACGACCCTGTCGGTCTTCTTTGCGGCAGCCGCGTTCTTGCTCTCGACGACGGCCTTCTTGGGCGCGGGCGTGTCTTGGGCAAGGCTTTCGTCGGGCACGTATTCCGCCAGCTCACCCAGGGTGCAGACGAAGTATCGGCACAACAAGTCCATGTTGGCCGACGTGACGTTGCTGCCACGGATGTTGAGGATGCGCGAAAGCGTGCTGCGGTGGATGCCGGTGGCATCCGCGACCTCGCCGATCTCGATGCGGCGGCCTTCGCGAAAGCCCTTGTCGGCCATCAACTCTGCCAGTCGAAATCGAATCATCGCCTCAGCTCCCGCCAGGGCCGATGAGAGGCCCGACAAGCAATTATGCGTGCTTCGCTTGTTGCATGCATGCGACATTCAATGCCTGCACTGCACTCATGACTTACATAACCTTTTAAAGCGCTACATGATGCACCAATGCGACACGTAACGTACAGAAAGGAGTCTCGCATGACCAAGTGGAGGTTTGCGCCGTCGAACAACGGCATTCTCGTCACACCCGGGCCGACACCGCCCAGCGCGACGCAGCGGGCGTACGCCGCCGGCTTGACCGACGGCGAGGGCTGCCTGCAGATCATTCGGCAGGACGTGCCGGGACGAAAGAACCCGACGTACAGGTTGCGCCTGGCAATCGTGCAGAACGACTACGAAACGCTGGCGAACTACATCCGCTGCGTTGGCGTGGCCGCGAAGGTTCGGCCGGTGAAGCGTGCGCACAGCCAGAACCGCCAGGTCTGGCATGTGGCCTACGACGGGCCGCAGGCTTACGCGGTCATCAGCACGATCTCGCGATACCTCGTCCGCAAGAAGCCGGAGGCTCGCGTCGCGATGGACTTCATCAAGAAGGGCCGCATCGACTTGCATCCTGGCTGCAAGGGCACGCCGAAGCGGCTGTGGAAAGTCCGCGAGGCCTGCTATCGCCGGCTGAAGCGACTGAAGTAGGCGGAGAGCACAGATGCAACAGCATTCAGATACGCGCACGGCGCCGCAGGGTGACCAAGCGCGCAGATGGTGGCGACACGCAGACCCTGACCTTGAGCGACAGGCAGCGTGCGTGCGGCGCATCGCGATGCAAGTCGGACCCCCTTCGGCATCGATGGAGATGCGGCGCGAGTTCTTTCACAGTTCCGAACTCACTGCCCGGCTGGAGTGGGCGCATCGGCTGCGGGGCGAAGCCAAAACCATGGTGCGTTCACGGCTGGAGCGCGCACGGTCTCTGGGTGATCGCCGAACCGTCGCCACTGCACCCGCGCCAGACAAGTTGACGGATTTACTGATGCGCTTCCCGAATTTCAAACCAGCCATCAGCCAGGTGCAGCGACAACTGTCGCTCTGCCGATGCACGCCCGATGGCTTGTTACGGCTGCAACCGATGCTGATCGATGGCCCGCCCGGCGTCGGAAAGACCGCGTTCGCAAACGAATTGGCCAAGGTACTGGGCGTGCCACTGACCAGCGTTTCCGTATCGACGCTCAGTGCGGACTTTTCGCTGTCCGGGCTCGACGCAAGCTACGAGTCGGCAAAGCCGGGGCTGATCTGGGATGCACTGGACTCGCCGTGCATGTCGCCCATCGTCGTGCTCGACGAAATCGACAAGACTCCGTCGAAAAGCGCTTCGGCCTTGGGTTGCCTCTATGCGCTGCTCGAGCGGCATACCGCAACGCACTTCTGCGACGAGGCGCTGCGGCTGCCTGTCGACGCCTCATATGTCGTGTGGATCGCAACCTGCAACGACACCGCTCTGATCGAACCCGCACTGCGCTCGCGCTTCGCGCTCACGGAAGTGAACGCGCCCACCAGCGACCAAATGCCGGCCGTGGTGGCCAGCGTGCACAGACAACTGCTCGATGGCAGCGACTGGGCCAGCGCGTTCGATAACCGACTTGGCGCAGAGGTCGTGGCGAAGCTGGCCGACATGACACCGCGCCAAATGCATCGCGCGCTGGAACTGGCCTATGCCGCGGCCGCGAGCGCCGGACGCGACCGACTGCGTGCTGAGGACATTCCGCAATCAACC
>CAZBKC010000348.1:0-4058 GCA_964492345.1 uncultured Steroidobacter sp.
CGAGAGATCGCCCATCATCTGTTTTCGTTGCGCCATGGTCTGGACGACGTGCAGCTCCGTGAGTCCCGCGTGTCCGACTTCCTTGTCGAACAGCAATTGCGGGATGACGCCTACCACGCGACCGCCGTTCTGGAGTGCTGCATCTGCCACTGCACCCATCAATCCAACGCGGCCACCGCCGTAGACCAGGGTGAGTTGCCGGCGGGCCAGCAGCTCTCCCAACGCCCGCGCCGTTTCGAGATAGCGCGGATGGTTGCCCGGACTCGAGCCGCAAAACACGCATACGGATTTCATAGGTCCAGGATTCTACCTGCGACACTTTTATGTAAAGCACTCCGCCTGCAGCAAATGCACCGGAACCGGACTCGGGGGAACCACTTCAGCCGGGAGCCCCTAACCATGACCCCTGAGAACCGCACCGCAATTCACACTCCAGTGCGCATTGCAGCATCAGTTATACGACATCTTGTTCTCAAGCTCGGCCGCCGCAGCCCGATACAACTCACTGATGTGCGTCAGTCCCGTCGATCCGATTCATTGACATTATGCAAGGCTCCTACACCCCGTGGCTCGTCTGTCTCTCGACAGTCGTGGCCATCGTCGTCTCCTACACCGCGCTCAGCCTCGCGTCACGGGTCGCCGTGGCTCGCGGGCGTGCCGGTGCGGTGTGGCTCATCGGCGGCGCTGCGGTACTGGGCATCGGCATCTGGTCGATGCACTTCATCGGCATGCTGGCGTTTTCGCTGCCGATCGCACTGTCGTACGACCTGGGGATCACCGCTGCGTCGCTCGGTATCGCCATTGCTGTATCCGCCTTTGCGCTGACCATCGCCGCACGCGACTCGCTCAGCACGATCCGCCTGTCGCTGAGCGCGGTCCTGCTGGGGGCGGGCATCGCTTCCATGCACTACACCGGCATGGCCGGCATACTGATCGTGCCAGGCATCACCTACGATCCGGTGATACTGGCCGCGTCGATCGGCATCGCCATCTCTGCTTCGTACGCTGCGTTGTGGCTGGTGTTTCACTTGCGTCACGGCAGCTCCTGGCAGATGGCGCTGTCACGCATTGCCGCAGCAGTCATCATGGGCCTGGCCATCAGCGGCATGCACTACACGGGCATGTGGGCGGCCAGCTTCAGCGCCGGATCGTACTGCCTGCCTGGTGCCCGCCTCGACAACGCCTGGTTCGGCATCGTCCTGGCGCTGCTGGCGGTGGGGATCATGATCATCGCGCTGCTGACCGTCGTCTACGACGCGTGGATGCAGCAGCAACGGCTCGAACGTGACGATGAACTGCGTGCGCATCGCCTGACGTCGAGCCGCTCGGATACCCTGACGGGTCTGCCCAATCGAGTCGCGCTGGAGGAAGCGGCTGACGAAGCGATCGTCCGCGCACAGAAGAAAAACGGCCAGCTCGCCGTGCTGATGCTGAATGTCGACCGGCTCAAGGCCATCAACGATTCGCTCGGTCATCAGGCCGGCGACGAGATGCTGCTGGAAATCTCGCGTCGGCTGCGAAAACTGCTGCGCCACAACGATACGCTGGCCCGCCTCGCCGGCGACGAATTCACGATTCTCGCGACGGAACTGCGCAGTGCGCGCGACGCGGAGTCCATCGCGGAGAAAGTGCTCGACGCGCTGCGCCAGAAATTCACCGTCGACGGCGTGGAAGTGCATCCATCCGTCAGCATCGGCATCAGCACGTTCCCGCTCGATGGCGAGAATTTCGAGATGCTGCTGCGACGGGCCAAGGCGGCGATGCGCTACACCAAGGATGCAGCACGCGGCGGCTGTCGCTTCTATACCTCGGAGATGAGCACGTTTACCGACGATCGGCTGGCACTGGAAGTCGAGCTGCGACGCGCGATCGAGAACGGCGAATTCGAACTGCACTATCAACCCAAGGTCGATATCGCGATCAACCGCGTGCGCAGCTGCGAAGCGCTGATCCGCTGGCGTCATCCCACGCGCGGCCTGGTGTCGCCGATGGCCTTCATTCCGATCGCCGAAGAAACCGGGCTGATCGTGCCGCTCGGCGAATGGGTGCTGCGCCAGGCCTGCCGGCAGGTGCGTAGCTGGCTCGACGCCGGCATGCCGCCGGTGCGCGTGGCGATCAACCTCTCGGCCAGGCAGTTTCGCCAGGCCAATCTGACATCGATCGTGAAATCCGCGCTGGCCGACGCCCACCTCGAACCGGGCTTCATCGAACTGGAACTGACCGAAAGCTCGGTCATGCACGACCCGGAGAAATCCGCCGCGACGCTCGCATCGCTCAGCGCCATGGGCTCGCACATTTCGATCGATGACTTCGGTACCGGATATTCGAGCCTCAGCTACCTGCGGCGCTTTCCGCTCGACAAGCTCAAGATCGATCGCAGCTTCATTCGCGATCTGATGAAGAACCCGGATGACGCCGCCATCGTCAAGGCGATCATCTCGCTCGCCCACAACCTGCGCCTGCGGGTCGTCGCCGAGGGCGTCGAAAGCGCGGATCAACTGGACTTCCTGCGCCAGCTCGGGTGCGATCAGTACCAGGGCTACTACTGCAGTCCCGCCATCACGGCCGAAGACTTCGCCGCACTGCTGCAACGTCAACGCACGGAACACCCTGAATTCACTGAAGCCGACATGCTGCGTACGCAGAGCCGGCTGTCGGCGTTCACGCCCGGATAAATCCAGTCTTCCTGTGGGTCAGGCTTTAGCCTGATGGCACTGACTTAAGAAATCTGCTGCCCCGATTACGTCTTGCCCGCCCCCTCCTCCGCGTAGCGGGGGCCGCTCCTGCGCATCCATGCGCCCGCGGCATTCGTGACCAACGGAAATCCCCGCGGGACACATCCGTGTGCAGCAGAGGGCTGGAGAGGGGCAGCAGCGCGAACTGCGCTGCTTCTCAAGCAGCCCCCATCCTGTCCCCCGCTGCGCGGAGGAAGGGACGCACTCGTCGACGCACTTCATCGTTTAGTGCTCAAGTCAGTGCTATGGGCTTTAGCCTGACTTAGGCCGGCTGAAGCCGGCCCCACAGGAAGTCAACCGCGCAGCGATCGCAGGAACGCTGCAGCATCTTCACCGCGCTCGATCACTTCGACCAGCGCGGAGCCGACGATCACGCCATCGACATACGGCGTCATTTTCGCCACCTGCTCGCGGCTGCGAATGCCGAAGCCGGCGCAGACCGGCGCCGGGGAGATGCGTTGCACGCCGGCGAAATAGTCGAGCACTCCCTGCGGTACGGCGACGTTCTTGCCGGTGGTGCCGGTCATCGTCACGCCATAAAGAAATCCACTGGTGTTGGCTGCCAGCATCTGCACGCGCTGGAGCGGTGTGACCGGCGTGACGAACTGCACGAGTGCAATGCCGCAGGCTTCGAGGGCCCGGCGCAGGTCGTCGCATTCCTCGTACGGCAGATCGGGCACGATGAAGCCGCTGATGCCTGCCTCGGCCGCTGCCTGCGGCAGCTTGTCCAGACCATAGGCCAGCAACGGATTCAGATAGCTCATCAGCAATAGCGGGGTGCGGGGCCTGACACGCGAGCCGGAGAGTTCAGAAAGAATCCACCTGAGGGACACACCCTGTGCCAGTGCCGCGCGGCTCGAACGCTGAATGGTCGTACCGTCTGCCATCGGATCGCTGAAGGGCACGCCGATCTCGACGACGTCCGCGGCGTCAGCCACTTGGTTCAACAGGGTCAGGAATTCTTCCCGGCGCGGAAATCCGGCGGTGATGTACGCGACGATGGCAGGGGTGCCTTTCGCTTTCGCGGCGCGGATCGCATCGCGGATCGTTTCGCTGCCGGTGTTCATCAGATCAGTCCCTTCAGCAAAGTCTTCTGCAGAGTCGGCATGTCTTTGTCGCCGCGGCCGGAGAGGCCGATGAGGATGCGCTTGCCCGGATTCGCCTTCGCATAGCGACGTGCACCCGCGAGCGCATGGGAGGATTCGATCGCCGGCAGGATGCCTTCGGCCGCACAGCACTCGGCAAGCGCGTCGAGCGCTTCGTCATCGTTGACCGCTTCGTATTTCACGCGACCGATGGTGGCGAGCAGCGCGTGCTCCGGCC
>CAZBKC010000349.1:0-4055 GCA_964492345.1 uncultured Steroidobacter sp.
AATCCTCCGCCAGTCGCGACAATTCCAGTTCCAGGAACTGATGGTGCTGGCGCATCAGGACGTCATCGAGCGTCTGCTGGACGAAGAGTCGGCGGCACTGGCGGAACTGGAAGTGCACACCGGAAAACCGATCCGGTTGCAGACCGAAGCGCTGTATCAGCAGGATCAGTACGACGTGGTGTTGATGTGAGAGGAGGGGCTGCTGGGTACTGGGCTGTTCGGCGCTGGCCGGAACAGGATTCGCGGCTGTGCTCAGTCCCGATATTCAGGTTCGCCTCTTCATTCTGACCAGAGCCCAGCAGCCCAGTACCCAGCAGCCCGGCACTCATGCCTTCCCTCCTCCCCAAGCCCCTCAAATACAGCCTGATCGCCCTGGCGGTGCTGATCGTGCTGCTGGGCCTGCTGCTGGGGGCTTTCCAGCTCGCGGTCAGTCGCGTGCCCGAGTACCGCGTGCAGTTGCAGGAATGGATGAGCGAGAAGACCGGGCTGGTCGTCGAATTCAGCCGCATCGGCGCGGGCCTGCGCCAGTACGGTCCGGAACTCGTTTTCCAGGATGCTGTGGTGCGTACTGCCGATCGCACGCGCGTGCTGGCGACGGCGCAACGCGGCAGCGTGGGCTTCGACTGGTGGACGTCGCTCACCGAACTGCGGCTGACGGCCGGACGCTTCACGCTGGACTCACCTGAGATCGCACTGATCCGCACGCGCGAGGGCCGCGTGCGATTGCTCGGACAGAGCGCGCTGGAAGACCGGCAGGACGCGAAGCCGATTGCTGCGGCGTCGTTGCCTGTCGGACAGTTCCGCGTGCGCAACGCAGTCGTCAGCTTTCGCGATGAAATCACCGGCCGCGGTCCGTGGTCGCTGTCGGGCATCAGCTTCACGCTGACACGGCAAGGCAAATCGCTCGAGCTGAACGGCAATGCGTCGCTGCCGCGGGCGCTCGGCGAGTCGCTCGAATTTTCGGCGCACGTGGCCGGAGATCTCGATCAGGTCGATTCGCTGGGGTCGAAGTTCTCCGTCCAGGGCGAGGGACTGGATCTGGCCGGCTGGGCCGATGTCATGCCGAATCAGTGGCCGGCGCCGGAAACCGGTCATGGATCGATCGTGCTGTCGGCTTCGTTTCGCGGCACACGGCCGGAGGCGATCGCCGCGAAACTGGACATGAAGAATGTCAGCGCCATCGCGCCTGAGTGGGTCACGCCACTGCCTGGGCCGAGTCCGCTGGTCCGGCCGCAGGAGGACCACTGCACGGGGTCCGACTGTGCAACCGACGATGCGCCCCACGTTGCAGAGGAGAGCGGGGAACAGAGCGCGGTCGCTGCCGCAGAAGAGCCGCAATCGGGTCGCCCGTCCGCCGCGTCGCTGATCGTCTTTGACCGCGTCGCACTGAATTTCCAGGCGACACGCCGCGACGACCGCTGGGATGCGTCGATCGACGGCCTGGATCTGTCGCGCAAGGATTCGCCGTGGCGGGCGCAGAAGATTGCCGCCAGATGGTCGCAAACGGAGGCGGGCGCGTTGCGTGTCGATGCGTCGGCGGACCGGATCGAGCTGGAGAACCTCTGGCCGTTGCTCGCCTATGCGCCCGAGAGCGAGCCCGTCGCGCGCCTGCGCGCATTGCAGGCCCGTGGCACCATCGGAAACCTGACGCTGAGCCTGGCCAGGCCGCAGGCGGGCGCGGCGCCCACGTACTCGCTGAAAGCGGATCTGGCGGATGTCGGGGTGCGGCCGGTGCTCAGGGTGCCGGGAGTCAGCGGGATCACTGCACATGTCGAAGGCGATCACGCTGGCGGCGTCGCGCGCGTCGAGGCGAAGAACGTCGTGTTCGAACTGCCGCGCATGTTTCGCACGCCGCTCGCCGCGCAGTCCGCGCAGGGCGATATCCGGTGGGAGAGGCTCGTGGACGGCTGGCGCATCGGCAGCGAGCAGTTGCGCGTAGTCACGGAAGACGGCAGTGCGCAGGGACGGATTGCCGTGACGGTGCCGCAGGACGGGTCATCGCCTTTCCTGGATCTCGAAGCGACCGCCGACGATCTGAACGCAGCGGCCACGCCAAAATACCTGCCGGCCGACAAGCTCTCGTCCAAGACGCTCGACTGGCTCGATCACGCCTTCGTCGGCGGACGGGTTCGTGAGGCGCATGTGCTGTTCAAGGGGCCCACGCGCGCCGTGCCATTCCGCAACGGTGAGGGTGAGTTCGTTGCGCGAGGGCGCATCGAACACGGCGTCCTCGACTACCAGGCAGGCTGGTCCCAGGCGAACGAACTGGCCACCCGCTTCGAATTTCGCAACGAAGGCATGAAGGTGCTCTCGGGTACGGCCAACGTCGGCGGCCTGAGCGTGTCACAGATCAAGGGGTCCTTCCCGGACTTCAAGAAGGGAGTGCTGGTCGTGACGGCGCAGGCCGAGGGCGATCTGGGCGACGGGCTGACGCTGCTGCAGAACAGTCCGTTGCAGGAAGCGCTCGGTGAGCAGTTCAATGCAGTGAAGGGTCGCGGCGCAATGCACAGCAGCGTGGATATGACCCTGCCGCTCAAGCGCATCGCGAACCGGCGCGTCCTGGTGACGACCCGGGTCAGCGATGCGACGCTCGAATCGGCAGATCTGCCGGCACCGATCACATCGCTGAGCGGATCGTTGACCGTCCGGCAGGCATTGCCGGAATCGGCGAATCTCAGGGGCGAGTGGCTCGACGGACCGCTCGATGTATCGATCGACCCGATCGAGGGCGTCAGACCTGCGTCGCGGCTGGTTGCGACAGGGCATGCAAGTGCGGCGCAGCTGACTTCCGCGCTGAAACTGCCGTCGAACGTCAAGGTGCACGGCGCGGCGCACTGGCGTGCGTCGACGCAGCTGACTGCCGGTTCGCCGGACGACCCGCCATCACGCAAACAGCCGCGCAGGTTCGTGCTCGACAGCGACCTGGCGGGTTTGGGTATCGCGTTGCCCCATCCGGTCGGCAAGAGCGAGGCGGAGCATCGTCCGCTGCACGCGGAAATCGAGTTCGACGGCGAGGACGAAGTACTGGCGCGCTCCTCGCTGGGATCGCTTCGCTCGCTGATCCGGCTGGCGAGGCGCGGCGACGGCTGGCAGTTCGATCGCGGCGGAATTCGCACCGATGCCGTCGCGGCCGCATTGCCGCCACATCCGGGGCTGCGCATCGAGGGGTCGGTGGACCGGCTCGTGCTGGATGACTGGTTTGCGTTGCGCGGCGACACCCCGGCAAGGACGAAGCTTTCCGATTTTCTCAAGACCGCCAATCTGACGGTCGGCACGCTGCAGCTGTTCGGCTACCAGTTCCCCGAGGTGCGCGGCCTGCTGCGCACGGGCAACGGTCTCTGGAAGGTCGATGTGGGCGGTCCGGGCGCGGAAGGCGAACTCGAGATTCCGGAAGACTTCGCGGATGCGCGGCCGCTCAGGGCGCGCCTGGATCGGCTGGTCATTTCGCGTGAGAACAAGCAGGGCACGCCGCCCCGCGGCCGCGATCCACGAAGCTGGCCGAACCTGCGCGCCTTCGTGCAGGATTTTCGCTACGAAGCTCATTCCATCGGCTCGATCGATCTGCAGGCCACGCGCCTGCCAATGGGTATTCGCGTGGATTCGCTGACGATCGTGCAGGAAGCGGTGCGCGGCGAAGCGCAGGCACAGTGGCTCGTCACGCCGGACGGCGAGCGCTCGGAGATGGCCGCAACCATCACGAGTACCGACGTCGCGACCACCTTGCGCGCACTGAACTACACGCCGGTAGTCGAGGCCATACGCGGAGAGGTCACGATGAAGCTGTCGTGGCCGGGCGGGTTCGATGGCGACTTCCTTGGCCGTGCTTCGGGCAGTGTCACGGTGTTGGCCGAGGATGGACAGCTCGTCAGCCTGCAGCCGGGGGCGGGACGCATGCTGGGTCTGTTCAGCGTCGCGGCGCTGCCACGACGTCTAGCGCTGGATTTCAGCGACCTGACCGATGAGGGGCTCAGCTTCGACAAGGTGCATGGCGATTTCGAATTGCGCGAAGGCAATGCGTATACGAGCAACCTCCTGTTGCGCGGACCGGCAGCCGA
>CAZBKC010000350.1:0-4031 GCA_964492345.1 uncultured Steroidobacter sp.
GCTGGCTCACACGCTGCCCTCGGCACGCGGGCAGGGCGAACCGCTGTCGGGCCGCATCGATCCGCCGGAAGGCGCGACATTTGCCGGCGTCATGATGGGCGAGCCGGCGGATCGCTGGGTGCTTGCGTCGGATGCGGGCTACGGTTTCGTGGTCAAGCTCGAAGAGCTCTACTCGCGCAACAAGGCCGGCAAGGCCGTGCTGAAGGTGCCGGAAGGATCCGGCGTGCTCGCGCCATCCGCCGTGCCAGCGGTGGACAGTGCACTGATCTGCGCCGTCAGCAATGAAGGCAAGCTGCTCGCCTTCCCCGTAGGCGAACTGCCCGAACTGCCGCGCGGCAAGGGCAACAAGATCTTCGGCCTGTCATCGAAGAAGGTCGCAAGCCGCGAGGAATTCCTCGCCGGCATCGCCGTGGTCGCGCCGACCCAGAACCTCATCGTGTGTTCCGGCGAGCGCAAGATGACGCTGAAGTACGCGGAGCTGAAGGACTACCGCGGCGAAAGGGCGCAGCGGGGGGCGGTGTTGCCGCGGGGGTGGAGGAAGGTGGAGAGGTTGGAGGTGGAGGGCTGACGCGCGCGGGGCTGTCGGGTACTGGGCTCTGGGCTGCTGGCCAGATACGGAAAAGTCGGTTCCGGCTTCTCGGGCCAGCAGCCCAGAGCCCAGCACCCAGCAGCCCTGTCTGTTATCCCATCACCACCTGCTCGGGCTCATTCACGAAGTAGCCCTGAATGAACTCGATGCCGAGCTGCCACAGCACCGCCATGGTGTTGGCGTCCTCGACGCGCTCGGCGATGGTGCTGATGCTGCGGCCACGTGCCTGATCGACGAAATCGCGGACCTTCTGCTGCTGGGCCTGATCGACCGCCAGACCCTGCATCAGGGTGCCGTCGATCTTCACGAAGTTGAGCGGCAGATTCGCGAGCAGACGTTGCGGATCGCGGCCGGTGCCGAAATGTTCGATCGCGAACTGGAAGCCCGCCTTGCGCAGGCCTGCGGCGAGTTCTGCGGTGTCGGCGAGATACTCCGTCGCGTTCTGTTCGCTGATCTGGAACACGATATGCGAAGGATCGATACGCGTGGCCTTGAGCTGATTCGCCAGCCACTGCAGCAGCGACTTGTCGCGCATCGAATCCTTCGACAGGCGCACGAAGAGTTTGTCGATCTTGCGGCTGCTGCACACCGACATCGCGGCGCCGATGATCCAGCGGTCGATGTTCTTCATCAGGTCGTTGCGTTCGGCGGCGGGAATGAATTCGCCAGGCAGCACTTCCTGGCCCTGCTCGTCGATCATGCGCACCAGCACGTCGTACATGCCGCGCTCGCCGCCCAGCAGGCTCGCTACCGGCTGCTGCATGAGCCGGAAACGGTTCTCCATCAGGGCGGCCTTGATGCGCTTCAGCCAGATTTCATCGGCCGCCTGCTGGCGTGTGTCCTCTTCGAGGTGATCAATCATGTGCACGCGGTTGCCGCCGGCTTCGTGGCCGTTGAGGCGCGCAGCGATCGCATCGTTGATCGAGGTGGCCACATCCGGTTTGCGCGGGTCGACCGTGCCGATGCCGATCGTGCAGGTGCAGGAAATCTGCTTGTCGCCGATGCGCAGGATCTGCGCACCGACCTTCTGCGCCAGCTGGCGACCCCACGTCTCGATGTCGCGGGTCGTGCCACGTTCCATGAGCAGCATGAAGTTGCCGTCGCCGAACCGGCCGATCAGGTCGTTGGGCTGGCGAACCTCGTTGACGATGCCGGCAAACTGGCCGATGAAATCCTCGAAATCCAGCGGACCGACATCGTCGGCGATCGCGCTGAGGCGATCGGGTTGAACGGAGAGGACGTGACGCACGCCTGCCTTGATGGGCTGCGTGAGCGATTCCTTCAGCCATTGCACGAAGAACTTGCGCTGCAGCGTCCCCGTGGCGGCATCGTGTTCGAGGGCGTCGGTGAGCTGTTCGTCGAGGTTGCCTGCGTCCTTCTTCTGCGAGGCGATGCACAGACGCACGGCCGGGTCGCCGTCGAACTCGGCGATGGTGAGTTCAAGGTCGAGCGGCACCGAGCTGCCGTCGTTGAGCAGCGCGGCTGCCCGCAACGAGTGATCCGACCATTTGCCCTGCATGCAGGCCACCAGCGCGCCCTTGAGTGCCGCATGTGCAGTGGGATCGAAAATATCCATCAGCGGCGTGCCGATCATCGCGTCGGCACTGGCGTGGCCATAAAGCTCGGTCCACGCCGGATTGGCATCGACGAGAATGCCTTCCTGCACGTACGCAATCGCATCTGCCGATCCGGCCATGAACGACTTGAGCTGCGCCCGGTATTCACGGGCCGAATGCAGCGTGCTGTTCAGTGAGCGGGCCTGTCGATGCGCCTCGATTTCGCGTCCGACGACGGCCTGCAGGCGCACGGCATTGCGCAAGGTCACGACATCGCGCGCACCCTGTTGCATGGCGGACGCCATGATGTCCTCGTCGACCTGGTCGCGCGCGATGACGACAGGAACGCCGTTGCCGAACTGCTTGGCAACGGACATCACCTTCGAGGTATCGGACGCATCCGGCCCGACGAAGGCGAGGAGCGTGTGCGGGTTGATCTGGGAGAGCGCATCGCCCAGGTCATTGAGTTCGCGGATCCAGTTGCAATGCACAGCGAGGCCGGCATTGCGCAGCGTGCTGTTGACGGCTTCGACGTTGTCCTGATGACGCGTCAGGACGATCAGCGGAATGGCGGCTTGCTCGGCCAAGCAAAACTCCAGAAAAAAAGGCTTCAACCGACTAGGTAAACGCAGATCAAATCTTCATCTGTCATTCCCGCGCAGGCGGGAATCCATCTGAATCAGGAAGATGGGTCCCCGCCTGCGCGGGAATGACGACTCAATCAGTGCCTACCTGAAGGGCATACCAATTGTCTCAGCAACCTCAGCCGGCGAGCGTGACGGGCGTCTTGGATGGCGCGCCCGGGATTTCCCGGACCAGTCGCGGTACCAGGTAGCCCGGAAGGCGTGCCATCAACCCGGCATGCAGGCGCAGCGCAGTGGGTTCATCCACTTCGAAATGCGCCGCGCCCTGAACCCGGTCCAACAGGTGAAGGTAGTAGGGCAGCACGCCGATCGCCATCAGTGATTCGCTCAGGGCGGACAGTGCGTCTACGGAGTCGTTGATGTCCGCGAGCAGGACCGACTGATTCAGCAAGCTCACATTGCAGGCTGCCAGCTCCCGGCAGGCCCTGGCCACCTGGTCGTCGATCTCATTCGCATGATTGGCATGCAGGACCATGACCTTCTGCAGGGGCAGGTCTGACAGCCATTTCAGCAGGCCTGCGTCGACGCGCTCCGGCAGCACGATGGGCTGGCGCGTATGGATGCGCAGCCGACGGATATGGGGCAGGTGCAGCAGCGCGTCCGTCAGCTGGGCGAGGCGCCGGTCGCTGAGACTGAGCGGATCGCCTCCGCTCAGGATCACTTCACTGATGGACGTATCCGAGCGCAGGTGTTCGAGAGCTCCGCGCCAGCCATCGGCCAGTGCCGAGTCCTCGGCGTAGGGGAAATGGCGTCGAAAACAGTAACGACAGTGGACTGCGCAGGCGCCGGTCGCAATCAGCAGGGCCCGGCCTGCGTATTTGTGGAGCACGCCTGTGCCTGCGCGGCTGGCCTTGTCGCCCACCGGGTCTATTACGAAGCCGTCGACCACGGCGGATTCGGCACCGGTCGGCAATACCTGCAGAAGCAGGGGATCGCGCGGGTCGCCGCGACGCATTCGGGCCACGAAGCTGCGCGGCACTCTCAGGGGAAAACCCTCGGCAGGAGCAGCAATGGCGGGATCGAGCCCCAGGATCCCGCACAGCTCTGCGGGCGAAGAGACGGCATCGGCCAATGCCTGCTGCCAGCGTTGCCGCGGCCATTCGCCGCCATGCTGGCCTGTATTTGTGCTTGCGGCTATCATCTGCGCCCTTTTCCCGGGCCATCGATACAGGGCCCCCTGAAGCGGGCCGGATTCTCGCAGATCGGTTTTCTGCAGTCACACGCTGCGATGCCCGGGCAATT
>CAZBKC010000351.1:0-4011 GCA_964492345.1 uncultured Steroidobacter sp.
GCACGGCAAGCGCTCGCTGCTCGACAAGATGCCCGGCGACGAGTGGCGCAAGTGCGCGAACTATCGCCTGATGCTCGGCTACCAGACGGCGCATCCCGGCAAGAAACTCATGTTCATGGGCGGCGAGTTCGGGCAGTGGCATGAATGGCGCGACTACGAGGATCTGGCGTGGGCAGCACTCGAGCACCCGCATCATCGGCAACTGCAGGACTGGAACCGCGCCCTCAACCGCCTGTATCGCGAGTACCCGGAGCTGCATGCCAGCGAGCACGACGGGCAGGGTTTCCGCTGGGTCGAGGTCGACAATCGCGACGAAAGCGTCTTTGCATTCCTGCGCCAGCGATTGCCGGGCGAGGGCGGCACGCAACTGCTGATCGTGTTCAACGCCACGCCGGTACCGCGCGGCGGGTATGTGTTCGGTGTGCCTGCGGCCGGCACGTATCGGAAGATTCTCGACGGCGATGCACCGGCATTCGGCGGTTCCGGCTATTCGCAGCAGACCGAGGTCGCGGCGTCGCCGGAATCCTGGCGCGATTTTCCGGCACGAATCTCGCTCGATCTGCCGCCGCTCGCGATGATGGTGTGGGCGCGCGATGTGTGAGCCGCGGATGCTGTTCTTTCTTGCTCTTGTGGGGCCGGCTTTAGCCGGCCAGCCACTCACACGCTAAACTGCGCCCGCATGGACTATTCGAACGTGACATTGCAACCGGGCTCACCCGAGCCGCTCGGCGCCACGCTGACCGCGGAAGGCGTGAACTTCGCCGTGTACTCCAGTGGTGCAGCGAAAGTTGAACTGTGCCTCTTTGACGCAGACGGCGGGCGCGAACTGGTGCGACTGGCATTGCCGGAGCGATCCGAGAATGTCTGGCACGGATTTCTGCCGCTCCCGCACGGGGTCGCCGGTGTGATCTACGGATTTCGCGCCTATGGCCCGTTCGATGCTGCCTATGGGTTGCGCTACAACGGCGCGAAACTCCTGCTCGATCCCTATGCGCGCGCGCTTGCCGGGAAGTTCGAGTGGGACGATGCGCTGCTCGGCTCGATTGCGTCGACCGACGCAGCCCTCCCTGAAACGCTCAGCAGCGTCGACAGCGCACCGTTCAACTACAAGGCGCGCGTCATCGACAATGCCTTCGATTGGGGTGACGATCGTCCGCCCGCGACGCCGTGGCGCGATACCGTCATCTACGAGGCTCATGCCAAGGGCTTCACCAGGTTGCACCCGTGCGTTCCCGAGCAGGAGCGGGGTACGTATCTGGGGCTCGCACATCCCGATGTCGTGTCCTATCTGAAGCATCTCGGCATTACCGCCGTGGAGCTGCTGCCGGTGCAGGCATTCGTGCCGGAGAGGTTTCTGGCGGCCAGGGGACTGGTGAACTACTGGGGCTACAGTTCCGTCGCGTGGTTTGCGCCGGCACCGCAATACGCGATCGCCGACCCCGTCCGGGAATTCAAGACGATGGTGAAGGCGCTGCATGGGGCCGGCATCGAAGTCATTCTCGACGTGGTCTTCAATCACACCGTTGAAGGCGGCGAGCATGGGCCGACGCTGAGCCTGCGCGGCCTCGACAACACCGCGTACTACAAACTGGAACCGACGAACCTTCGCCACTACGTGAATCGTTCCGGTACCGGCAACACGATCGGCCTGGAGCACGCTGCGCCACGACAGCTCATCATCGACTGCCTGAAGTACTGGGTCGAGGAAATGCACGTCGACGGCTTCCGCTTCGATCTTGCACCAGTGCTCGGTCGCGAAGGCGGACGTTTCCGTACGGACGCCGCTTTCTTCAAGGCCGTGGCTGCGGAGCCGACGCTGCGCTACGTCAAACTGATCGCCGAGCCGTGGGATGTCGGTCCGGGCGGCTACCAGCTCGGACACTTCCCCGCGCAATGGGCCGAGTGGAACGATCTCTACCGCGACACGGTGCGCGGTTTCTGGCGCAGCAATCCCGGCATCCTCGGCAATTTCGCCGAACGCTTCGCCGGTTCGAGCGACCTTTTCCGCAGCACCGGGCGGCGTCCCACCGCGAGCATCAACTACGTCGCCTGTCATGACGGCTTCACGCTGTACGACGTGACGGCCTACAACGAGAAGCACAACGAGGCGAATCTCGAAGACAACCAGGACGGCCACAACCACAACCTGAGCTGGAACTGCGGCATCGAAGGACCGACCGAGGATGAGAGTGTCGTCGAACTGCGCGAGCGCCAGGTCCGCAACCTGCTGGCCACCGTGCTGCTGTCGCAGGGTGTGCCGATGCTGCAGGCCGGCGACGAGTTCGGCCGCACCCAGAGAGGCAACAACAATGCCTACTGTCAGGACAACGAGCTCAGCTGGGTCGACTGGGATCTCGCCGCGCGCCGCAGCTGGCTGACCATGTTCGTGCGACAACTGCTGACATTGCGTCGCCGCGCCCCGGGCCTGCGTCGCGATACATTCCTCAAGGGCGCGCGGCAGGTCGATCGCGAGCACAAGGATGTGAGCTGGCGACATCCGCTGGGACATGAACTCACCGCCGGCGACTGGCATGACGTCAATGCCCGCGCCATCGGCGTACTGATCGGCCAGGCATTTACCGATCCGCACGGAACACCGAACGGCCATCTGCTGTTTCTGTGCAATGCCGGCGATCAGCCCGTGGATTTCAAACTGCCTGCGCCGGTGACCAACGCGGTGTGGCAGATCGTCTTCGATACGGCACGCTGGCGCGCCAACGATCTGGGTAACCGCATCGCGGCCGGCGAGAGCTGTGTCATCGCCCCGCATTCCTGCGCGCTGCTCGCCGATGGTGATGCGCCGCTCAGCGTCCGCAGCGGTTTCTCGCTGACTTGAATGAGAGGAGGATTTCGCACAGAGGTCACAGAGATCACAGAGTTCATCACCAGAGCTCAGAATGAAGTTTTGATCTTTCTCTGTGTACTCTGTGACCTCTGTGTGAAACTCCTCGTCCGGTGGGTTCATGAAAAAAGATCCGCTCGATCGGCTCGCGAAGCTCTACGGCATTGCCGGCTCGTACCGCGACTTTCGCGGCGACCTGCATGAGGTGTCGCGGGCGAGTCGCATCGCGATCCTGTCAGGCCTCGGCGTCGAGGTCAGCGACGATCAATCCATCGACACGGCGATTCATGCCTTCGAAACTTCGCGCTGGATGCGTGCCGTGCCACCCGCCGTTGTCTGCACGGCCGGCGAGACGATCCAGGTACCGATCGCCCTGCCGGTCGATCTGCACGCGACCCAGATCGCCTGGGTGCTGACGCGCGAAGATGGCACACGGGCGGAAGGCACGACATCGCTGCGCAAACTGAAGACCGCCGAGCGCGGCAATGTCGACGGACGGCGTTTCGTGCGCGTGCTGCTCGATCTGCCCGCGGATCTGCCGCTCGGCTATCACCAGATCGTGGCGACGCTCGATACGGGACTCAGCGCCGAAACGCGGCTGATCGTCGCGCCGCCTCACTGTCATCAGCCGGCTGCTATCGCTGCCGGACAACGCGCCTGGGGCATTGCCGTGCAGTTGTACTCGCTGCGGTCGGCAGACAACTGGGGCATGGGCGACTTTCGCGATCTGCGCGAACTGATTTCGTTCGCTGCGCCGCTGGGCTGCTCGCTCGTGGGCCTGAATCCGCTGCATGCGTTGATGCCGGCCGATCCGTCGCACATCAGTCCGTACAGTCCCTCCAGCCGCCAGTTCCTCAATGTCCTGTATATCAGCGTGCCCGACGTGCCGGAGTTCGCCGAATGCGCCCAGGCACAGGCGCGGGTCGCGAGCGCGGATTTCCAGGCGCTACTGCAGCAACTGCGTGAGCCTGCGAACGTCGACTATCCCGGTGTCGCCCGCGCGAAGTTCGAGGTGCTGCGGCAGTTGTACGAGTACTTCCGGCAGAATCAGCTGCGAAAAGACTCCCCGCGGGCTGCTGCCTTCCGCAGCTACGTCGAATCGCGCGGCGAACCGCTGCAGCTGCATGCGATCTACGACGCGCTCGACGCCGATTTCCGGCTGCAGGGCC
>CAZBKC010000352.1:0-4008 GCA_964492345.1 uncultured Steroidobacter sp.
CACGGTCTGCACGGACTCGCCGGTGAGATCGGGGCACAACGGCTGGCCGAAGAAGTCCAGCGCCGCGCTGTCGCCGGTGTGCTCGACGCCCGATGGATCGCTGCCGATGCGATTCACGCCGATGCAGTAACTCATGTTCTCGATGGCGCGTGCCCGTAACAGCGTCTGCCAGGGATGGCGTCGCCGCTCGGGCCAGTTCGCCACGTAGACGAGCACATCGTAGCCCTCGTCCGTGCCTGTGCGATTGCGGCTCCACACCGGGAAGCGCAGGTCGTAGCAGATGAGCGGGCTGATCTTCCAGCCATTGAGATCCACTATCAGGCGCCTGGTGCCCGGCGCATAGTGGTTCTGCTCGGACGCCATCCGGAACAGGTGGCGCTTGTCGTAAGTATCGTAGCGACCGTCCGGCCGCATCCAGATCAATCGATTGAAATGTTCGCCGCCATCGCGCGTAACCAGGCTTCCCGTGACGACGGCATTCAGACGCGAGGCCGTCGCGTGCATCCACTGCGTCGTCGGACCGCCGACCGGTTCGGCGACAGCTTCGGCCGCCATCGTGAATCCGGTGCTGAACATCTCCGGCAGAACGACCAGATCCGTCTGACCGGACAACGATGCGGACAGGCGATCGAAGCGCCCGCGGTTGGCGGCGGGATCGTGCCAGTCCAGTGCCGTCTGGATCAGGGTGATGCGCAGATTCGCTGTCGGCATGTCAGAGCTTCCGCAGCCGTTCGGCCGCCTCGATGAGCGTGGAATCCTTCTTGGCGAAACAGAAGCGCACCACGTTCAGCCTGGGCGGCGATTGGTAGAACGGCGAAACGGGAATCGACGCCACGCCGACTTCACACAGTACGCGATCCGCGAAATCCGTATCGCTCGCGTCCGATATGTCGCTGAAATCCAGCAGCTGGAAGTACGTTCCTTCGCATGGTATCCAGCGGAAGCGCGACCCCTGCAGTTGCCGCAGAAACAGATCGCGCTTGCGCTGATAGAAAGCAGCCAGCTCATTGCTGTGCTGCGGTTCCAGCCGCAGGAATTCGGCGATGGCGAGTTGCAGCGGCGTCGCGATGCTGAAGGTATTGAATTGATGCACGCGCCGGATCTCGCGAGTCAGTTCCGGCGGCGCCACGGCATAACCCACACGCCATCCCGTTGCGTGCATCGTCTTGCCGAAGGAGAAACACACGACGCTGCGTGCATACAGTTCCGGATGGCCGGCCACGCTCGCGTGCTTCGCGCCGTCATACACCATGTGTTCGTACACCTCGTCCGACAGCACCATGGCGTCCGTCGGTCGCAGCACGTCTGCGAGTTGATGCAGATCATCCGCGGACAGCACCGTACCTGTCGGATTGTGCGGCGAATTGATCATCACGAGTCGCAGACGCGGCGTGACCAGCGCACGCACCTGCTGCCAGTCGATGCGGAAGTGCGGCGGCTGCAATGGCATGTGCACAGGACGCCCGCCGGCGAGAATCACCGCCGGTGCGTAGGAATCGTAAGACGGATCGAACAGGATCACGTCGTCGCCCGGATGTACCAGCGCGCTGACCGCCGAAAAGATCGCCTCGGTGGCACCCAGGGTGATCGTGATCTCGGTGTCCGGATCGGGTGTGCGCCCGTAACTCGCACCGAGCTTGTTGGCGATCTGCTCCCGCAGCGCGCCCTCGCCGATCATCGGCGCGTACTGGTTGTGACCGGAAGCCACGGAACGCGCCAGCAGTTCTTTCAGCAAGTCCGGGGAATCGAAATCCGGAAATCCCTGCGCCAGATTGATCGCACCCAGCTCACGCGCACGATTGGTCATGACCGTGAAGATGGTCGTGCCGATGTGGGGGAGTTTGGAACGGATCACGTGACGGGTGACGGGTGACGGGTGACGGGTGACGGGACGGATCGTGACGAACCCAGCTGCCCGCTGCAAGTCAGGACTATTCAGTCACCCTGGGCTTCTTGAGTGCCGCACGCAGTGCAATCAGCATTCTGTGGATTGCCACGACCCGCCTCATCAACTCGTCACCGGCATCGATTCCGTGCAACTCCGACGCAAGGGTCAAATGCGTATTGGCTTCGGCCAGCGAGCCCTGCGCAATCGACAGAAAATGCAGAAACTCCCTCCTGCTGCCGCGTGCGGCGCCTTCAGCAATGTTGGCGGGAATCGAAACCGCGGCACGCCGTAGTTGCTGTGCCAAACCGAACTGTTCGCGGGCCGGAAGGCGTTCCACAAATTGATAAAGCTGCCTGGCGAGTGTGATGGCCTCTCGCCAAACCCGCAGATCCTCGTGATGCCTGACGCGTCGTGAGCTCATCAGCCCTCCATGGCCTACCTGGGTGCTCCTTCACCGGTCACCCGTCACCCGTCACAATCTACTTCCCCGCCGCCGCCATCTGCATATCCCGCTGCCGGCGCTTCTCCTGACGCTGCATCAGGATACCGGCAATGACCACGCCGACCGTGACCAGCAACACCATGATGGACGCGAGCGCATTGATGTCCGGGCTCACGCCGAGACGGACCTTGGAGAAGATCACCATCGGCAGCGTGCTGGAACCGGGACCGGAAACGAAGCTGGCGATCACCAGGTCATCGAGAGAGATCGTGAAGGCCAGCAACCAACCCGACACGAGCGCCGGCGCAATGATCGGCAACGTGATCAGGAAGAAAATCTTGGCAGGCCGGGCGCCCAGATCCATCGCCGCTTCCTCCAGCGAATCGTCCAGCGTGGACAGGCGCGACTGCACGATCACCGTCACGTAGGCCATCGTCAGCGTCATGTGCGCGATGGTGATGGTCGTGACACCGCGTCCCTGCGGCCAGCCCAAGAGCTGTTCCATCGCGACGAACAGCACGAGCAGCGACAGGCCCGTAATGACCTCGGGCATGACCAGCGGTGCCGTCGTCATGCCCGCAAACAGCGTACGCCCTCTGAACTTGCCGAAGCGCGCCAGTGCCAGGCCGGCCAGCGTGCCGAGGATGACGGCACCAGTGGCATTGACCGCGGCGATCTTGAGCGACAGCCAGGCGGCATTGAGGATCTGATCGTTCTGGAACAGTTTGCCGTACCACTCGGTGGAGAAACCGCCCCACACGGTCACGAGGCGCGACTTGTTGAACGAGTAGATGATCAGCAACAGGATCGGCACGTACAGGAACGCGAAGCCGAAGATCATCACCGAGAGACGGAAGATGGGAACGCGCCTGCTCATCGGTGCGCTCCCTTGGCCTCGGCGCTCTGCGCGCGCTGCAGCAGCACGATCGGAATGACCAGCAGCAGCAGCAGCGCAATCGCAACCGCACTGGCCACCGGCCAGTCGCGATTGCTGAAGAACTCGGTCCACAGCACCTTGCCGATCATCAGCGAATCCGGCGCGCCGAGCAGCGCGGGAATCACGAACTCGCCGACCGCCGGGATGAACACCAGCATCGATCCGGCGACGATTCCCGGCATCGACAGCGGCAGCGTGATGGTCAGGAACGCCTTGAACGGCCGGCTGCCGAGATCCGCCGCGGCTTCGAGCAGGGTCAGGTCCATTTTCTCGAGATTCGAATACAGCGGCAGGATCATGAACGGCAGATAGGAATAGACGATGCCGACATAGATCGCGAAGTCCGTCTGCAGCATCACGATGGGTTCGTCGATGACGCCGAGCCACATCAGGAAGTTGTTGATGAAGCCGTTGTTCTTGAGCAGGCCGATCCAGGCGTAGACGCGCAGCAGGAATGACGTCCAGAACGGCAGGATCACCATCATGAGCAGGATGTTGCGTGACGTCGTGCTGGCGCGCGCGATCGCATAGGCCAGCGGATAGCCGACGAGCAGACAGAACAACGTCGAGATGAACGCGACCTTGATCGAGTTGAGGTACGCCTTCCAGTAAAGATTGTCCTCGACCAGGAACATGAAGTTCCCGAGATTGAGCTTGATGTGGAGCATCTTGTCGCCGGCCCACTCGAACAGCGGCTGGTACGGCGGCGAGGCGATCTGCGTTTCCGAGAACGCGATCTTC
>CAZBKC010000353.1:0-2343 GCA_964492345.1 uncultured Steroidobacter sp.
TCGCGCACCCCCACCCTGCCCTCCGCCGCAAGCGGAGGAGGGGAAGAATCAAGAAGACGCGCTACTTCGCCTTCATGTACTTGTCGACGGTCTTCTCGAAGTGCCGCACGCGGATCTCCTGATAGTTGCCCAGCGTGATGCCCGGCTTCGCACTCGCTTCCAGGCCTTCCTGCTGCAGGATCAGATTGTCCGTGTCCTGGTCGAGGATGTTGCCGAAGCCCGGGTCCATGCCCTGCGCTTCGCAGAAGGACTGCGTGTCGCTGAGATGGATCGGCTCGGCCGGCATCGGACGATTGCCATCGACCGGCACTGGCCGCATGAACAGCACCTCGTAGATGCACTTGCGGTGATCCTTCGGATCGGGCCGGAAGCGATACACCATCGGCAGCGAGATGCCCGGGAATACGAACGTGTTCGGGAACACGGTGTACGAATAGCAATCCAGCAATTCGGAGTCGGACACGGCGCTCAGATCGGTGTTGGTCGCCTTCTCGAACATGCCGCGGAACATGTCGGCCATGACCTGGCGTGCAGTGCCATTCTCTCCCAGCGAGCGTTCGGTGCCGCCGAGTGCACTGCTGTCGCCGATCGTGAACTGCTTGAGGATGTCTTCCTCGGTGTGCTTGCCGTAGAGGTGCGGGCTCAGCACGCCGAGCGGCGAGATGAAGCGGTTCACGTGCTCGCCGTAGACGTCGTACTGCGAGTTTGCATCGCCGTTCGACACCGCCACCTGCGGATGCGTGACGATGACGTGATACGCCTCCATGAAGGCCTCGATCGCCAGCTTCCAGTTGGCCGGCAGCCGCTTCGACACGTGCAGGTAGATGTAGCGGTCTTCCAGCTTCCAGGCTTCGAAGTGGGCGGTGGCTTCCGGACCGAGGTACTCGGCGAGCGTCGGCGCATTCGGGTCCATGTTGATGAACACGAAGCCGCCCAGCGTCTCGACCTTCGCCTGCGGCAGCGAGAACTTCTTCGAATCGACATGCGGGAAGTCCCAGTCGCAGACGGCCTCCTTGTGCGAGCCGTCGATGTTCCAGCTCCAGCCATGGAAGCTGCACTTGAACTCGCGCGCATTGCCTTCGGTGCCCGAGGCCCGCAGCTTGGTGCCGCGATGCAGGCAGGCGTTGTAGTAGGCACGGATCTCGTTCTTCGCGACACGGGTGACGATGAACGAGTGATGCGCGAGATCGTAGACGTGGTAGTCGCCGACTTCGGGAATGTGTTCTTCGCGACAGGCGAACTGCCAGGTCCGGGTCCAGAGCTTCTCCAGCTCCTCCTTCGCGTATGCGGGATCGATGTAACGGTCCTTCGAAATGTCTTCATCGCCCATGAAGGCATAGGACTCCGAGCGCACCCAGCACGGCGCGCCGACCTTGTCGGACGCGATGATTTCCTGGGTCGTCGGCGCGCCCGGGCAACGGGCCTCGCCTTTCGGGGTGCGTTCTTTGATTTCCGCTGACATCGCCCATCTCCTACCTTTTCGTCATTCCCGCGCAGGCGGGAATCCATCCGAATCGGGAAACTGGATTCCCGCCTGCGCGGGAATGACAGAGTTGATCGAATCCGTCGCTCACGCCGCCGCGCGCCGCTGCACGGCGCTCGCGGTGTTCTTGTACACCTGCCCGTCCTTCATGATCACGACCAGCCGTTCGGCATCGAGCAGCACCGACGAATCCGCGAGCGGATCGCCGTTCACCAGTACCAGGTCGGCCAGGTAGCCTTCCTTGATCTCACCCAGCCTGTCGCCCGACACCGAGGTCATGAGCAACCCGCCGTTGCGCGTGGCACAGGCCAACGCTTCGGCGGGTGTGTAGCCGTAGTACTGCACGAAGAATCCGATGTCGCGCGAGTTGGTGCCGTGCCGGCTCCAGGCGAAGCCGTAGTCACCGCCGATGACGTGACGGATGCCGCGCTTGCGCAGTTCGGTGTGCGTCTTCACTGAGGCTTCGAGCAGTCCGGGAATTCCCATGTACCCGCCGACTTCCGCAGTGAGCCCGTTCGGCGCCGCTTCGTTGTTCACGATGGAATGAAACAGGCTCACCGTCGGCGCGACGAAGATCCGGTCCTTCGCCTCCGCGAACATGTCGAGCGTCTTTGCGTCCGAGTACTCGCAGTGATAGAGCACGTCGACGCCGGCACGCAGGCAGTTCTGGGTGCCGACGATGGAACGTGTATGTGCGTTGACCTTGCGCCCGTAGTCGTGCGCAGTCTCGACCGCCATCTTGATCTCGTCGAACGACATCGGCGTCGAGTGCGCCGGCGTATTGGGATAGAACGGATCGCCCGACACGTCGAGCTTGATGTTGTCGCAGCCCTCGCGGCAGCACAGGCGCACGGCTTTGC
>CAZBKC010000353.1:2353-3991 GCA_964492345.1 uncultured Steroidobacter sp.
ACGCGGGTTGTGGATCTTGCTCTCATCGCCCATGCCGCCCGTCACGCTGATCTCCAGCGAGCCGGCGCGGATGCGCGGGCCGGGTAGACGGCCGGCATCGACTTCATTGCGCACTGCGACACCGAGCCGCAGCTTGGCCTCCGACGCGCCCCAGGCGCTGGTGAAGCCGTGATCGAGCAGCACCTTCGCGACACGCGCGGTGAGCAGGGTGTGTTCTTCGGGCGGCGGCGTGATCAGGTCTTCGGTCGCGGCCACTGTCTCAAACGACAGATGTGCATGGCCTTCGGTCATGCCCGGCATCAGGAACAAGCCCTTGCCGTCGATGACCTGGCAGCCCACCTGGGAGATCTGGCCCGGCACCCGCGACACGGCGCGGATCCGGTTGCCTTCGATCAGGACATCACCCTCGAAGGGCGCGGCGCCGCTGGCATCGAAAATTCTCGCGCCTGCAATCAATGTGTTGGCCATGAACCTGCGCTCCCCAGGAATTTGTCGAACTCGACAAATTCCTCAGCGGTTTTGCGTTAGCCGTCTGTCGGGCGTCCAGCCCGGCAGACGGCTTCATACTACGTTTTCCCTAGTCGGCCGGAATGACCGGATGCGCAGGCCCACTTGCCTGCGTCTGCTATGGCCCCGTTGACCGGTCTCCGCGGTGTTGTCTGATGCGGACGGCTCCCGCATCCTGCTGGCATTCCTGGGCGAATCCACTCCCAACACCAGTGGCATTTGCTTAGGCAAAGGCGGTGAATTCTGGCTGCAAGAAGAGGATTTCCACGGGGAGCACGGGGACAAAGACATGGACCGAGGAATTTGCCCGCTTCCGACCCCGTGTTCCCCGTGCCCCCCGTGGAGATCTTCTTGGATTGATCGCTGGTCTGCTGGAGCCGGCAAATAAGTGCCATTGGTCCTAACACATCGGAATAGCCATGATCAGGGGAATCCATCACGTCGCCGTGCATGTCCACGACCTGGACCGGATGATGAAGTTCTACAAGGACGCCTTCGGCTTCGAACTGGTCGGCGAGGCGTTCAGCTGGCGCGACAGCGACTTCATCGACCGCATCGTCGACGTGCCGAAGTCCGCCGCCCGGGGCGCCATGCTGCGCGCCGGCACCTGCTACATGGAGCTGTTCCAGTACGAAGAGCCGAAACCGACGGTAACTCGCGGGCTGAACCCGTACGACAAGGGCTACACGCACTTCTGCGTCGATTGCACCGATATCGAGTCGGAATTCGAGCGCCTGAAGGGACTGGGCATGACATTCGGCCAACCGGGCCCTATCGACGTCGGTCATGTGAAGACGATCTATGGACGCGATCCCGAAGGCAACCTGATCGAGATCCAGCAGACCGCGGAGCATTGCGATTTCCGGATGGACAAGTTGCCGCCGGTGCGGAACTGAAAACCATCGAACGCAAGATGGGGGAATGGCCGCAAAAGGCGCAAGAGACGCAAATGTAAGACGAAGAATTCTCTTTTCTGACCCTTGCGTCCTTTGCGCCTTTTTGCGGCCATTCCTTCTTTTCCGACTCCGATGACCAAGTCCGCCACCACCCTCGACGACAAGTACCTGCAGCCCGGCGGACGTGTCTTCATCAATTCCAACCAGGCGCTGGTGCGGCTGCCGCTGGATCAGA
>CAZBKC010000354.1:0-3991 GCA_964492345.1 uncultured Steroidobacter sp.
GGATCATGCCCTTGTCGCGGAACAGCCCCTCCTTCGGAATGCGCCAGCCGTCCAGGAACAGCAGCGGCGGCAGGAACAGCAGGAAAAAGATCTCGGGATCGAGATGCACCTCGTGATCCGACAGCGTCGTGATGGCTGCGCCGAATGCGATCTGTACGAGCGGCGTGGGAATCGGCAGCGGCAACAGACGCACCAGCACGCCGCTGACGACGACGGCGACGAGCATGGCGAGAACGATTTCTATGGCGCCCATTGGCGGTGCGTCGGTCTGGAAAAAGAGCTAAGGGCACCTGACGAATGAATCCTGCGCACGGGGATCGCCCCCACCCTAACCCTCCCCCGCAAGCGGGGGAGGGAATCGAAACAAGTCACTTTCTTCCTCCCCTGTTTTCTGCTTCTGCTTTCTCTTCCCCTCCCCCGCTTGCGGGGGGGCAGGGAGGGGGCGCAGCGCAGCTGCTCATTCACTCCGCGCGGTAGCTCACTTCGACGAACACCGTGCGATCCCGTCCCGGAAAATACCGGTAATTGCCGAAGGCATAGTCGGCGCGATCGGCATAGTCGCGGTCCGTGAGGTTGTTGACGCGCACGATGCCCGTCCAGTTTGCGGTCGCATTCCAGGCGAGGCGCAGGTTGAGCAGGTCGTGACCTTCGTATTCGTGCGCGTTCGAGGCGTCGACGAAGTAGCGGCCGACGCCGATCCATTCGAGTTCGGCGCCGAGGGTTTCGATCGGGCGCCAGTCGATGCGTGCCGTGTTCACGTGACGAGGCGCGGTATCGACATCGCGGCCCGCGACGATGATCTCGCCCTGTTCGACCGAGCGATTGAAGTCGTAGGTGTGCTTCGCGTAGGTGCCGGCGAGGGCGAACCGCAATGAGTCCAGAATTGCCCAGTTGAATTCGTATTCGACGCCGCGGTGCTTCGTGCGGCCGTCACTGACATTGAAGGCATTGGCATCACGGAAGATGACGTTGTCCTTGGTCATGTCGAATGCTGCCAGCGAATAGCGCAGGGACGCGAACTGCCCGCGCGCACCGACTTCGATGCTGTCGAGTTCTTCGGGATCGAGATCGGCAATCGACTGCTGGCGTTGCAGCCGGTACAGCTCGCTCGTATCCGGCGCGCGATAACCGTGCGTCGCGGTCGCGTAGAGCGCGTGCGAATCGCCGAAGGAATACGTGAGCCCGATCCTGCCCGTCGGGCTCGTGAAATCGTCGCTGCGGTCCGCCGGACGGCTGTACAGGCAGCCTGTGCCGGGACAGGGCGTGCCATCGTCGCGCGTGTTGCCGGCAATCATCCTGTTGTCGTAGTCGTAGTCGACATATTCGAGCCGTGCGCCGGCACTGAATTTCCAGCGCTGCGCGAAGGGCTGATCCAGTTGTACGTAGATCGCTGCGACCGAGCTGTCGACCGTGTAGTCATAGTGTTTGCCGGCGGGACGAATGACGTTCGCTGCGGGTGTGCCGTCGGTGGCCGGGCCGTCCTGCGTCTCTTTCAGGAAGCCATCGGCGAACTCGACGTCGATGCCGGTGAGGATGCGGGTGTTGGTGAAGGCATCGATGTGCAGCGACGACAGCAGGCCGATCGAATCCTGGCCGTTCTCCTCCGTCGGCTTGCCGACCAGGAAGTGCTGCAGGAAATCCATGCGCGAGTGGCGCACATACGGCCGCAGATCGAGCTGCACCGCCTCGTTGAGCCGGCGCTGATACTGGCCCGTGAGCCGCACCGCATAGGCATCCCGATAGGCCTCCGGATTCGGGTTGGACTTCGCGATCGCTTCGTCGCGATAGGCATTTTCGCCCTGGATGAAGCCTGCGGTTTCCTGATTGAGATTGGTTGCAGCGAGGCTCAACCCCATCAGTGCGTTGGCGCCGCGATGCACGAGCTGTGCGTTCAGTTTCTGTTCTTCGAGTCCCGACTCGTCGCGCCAGCCACCGTCATGGGAGACCAGCCCGACGACGCCGACATCCGTGGTTTCGCCGACACGACCCGCCGCGAACTTGCCGCGATAGAACTCGTCGGCGCCGCTCTCGAGTCCGATGCCGATCGAAGGCAGCTGGGCCGGTGTCGCCTGCAGCACATTTATCGCTCCGTGCATCGCGCCCGAACCGTAGACGACGCCCGCCGGACCGCGCAGCACTTCGATCGAGTGCGCTTCCTCGGTGTTCACTTCGAACAGTTCATTGACGTTGCAGAAACCGACGGGGCGGATCGGCACGCTGTTCTCGAGAAACAGGAACACCCCGCACGAACCCGGCCCCGACAGGACCGGGGAGCGGATTGCCGTGAGACTTTCCTCGCCGCTGTTGCGCTGGATCATTGCGCCGGCCGCGCGGTTCACGATCTCCGCATGATGCGTGGAGCCGACCATCGCGACGTCGCGGTCGCTCACGATGGAAATACTGCCTGCGAAATCGCGCAGTTCTTCCGCGCGACGTGTGGCGGTCACGATCACCTCGTCGACCTGGTTTTCGGCGGCGTGAGCCTCAGCAAAGAAGTTCACACAGAGGGCACAGAGAACACAGAGACCAGGCAAGGAAGGCTTCACGGAAAAATCTCTTGATTGACGGTGTTGTTCTCTGCTCATTTCGAGGAATAGAGAAGAGGCGGGCATGGAAGAGGCGGGCATGATAGAGCATCCGCCTGCTCTGTGATCCCTGTGCCCTCTGTGTGAACCATTCTTTACGCTTTCGGCAGCATGTGCTTCTGGCTTTCCCGCGGGATTCTCCCATGGGACTTCCGTTGGTCGCCTTTCGGTCATGGCCTGACGCCCGAGGCCGGCTGGAGCCGGCCCCACAGGCAGAAGAAGACAGCAAGAAGCTGTCACTTCTCCGGCAGCGCGAACGCCACGACGTAATCCCCGCGCGTCGTGTCCAGTCCGCCGTGTCCGCCTGCGGCGATGACCACGAACTGCCGCCCGTTCAGCTGGTATGTCATCGGTGTGGCCTGTCCCCCGGCGGGCAGACGGCCTTTCCAGAGTTCCTGTCCGGTTTCCACATCGAAAGCACGCAGATAGTTGTCGGTGGCGGCGCCGATGAACGCGAGTCCGCCGGCGGTTGCGATCGGCCCGCCCATGTTCGGCATGCCGAGGTCGGCGGCGGGAACGAACCAGGGGGTCTTGTCGCGCGTCGAGCCGAGCACGATCTGCCAGCGGATCGTGTTGCGTCTCAGATCGATCGCGGCCAGCGTTCCCCACGGTGGCGCAGTGCAGGGCAGGCCGAACGGCGACAGCAGCGCTTCGCGGCGCATGCCGTAAGCCGTGCCGGCCTGACGCGCGAATTCCGAATCCGGCCAATCGCCCGACTTGCGTGCGCCGTCGAAGCCATCACGAGGAATCAGCGTCGCCACCATCGGCACATGATTGACGGCCGCGAGTACGAGCTGCCGCTCGCTGTCGAAGGCGAGGCTGCCCCAGTTGACGCCGCCCACGAAGCTCGGCGAGAGGATCGTGCCGCGCAGGCTCGGCGGCGTGAAGATCCCTTCGGAACGGTATTTCCCGATGAGCTCGCGACACCGGCCGCGATCGTAGAACGTCAGTCCCCAGGCATCCTGCGGCGTGATGGCGGCGTGCGAGACCAGCGCGGGCGTGGCAGGGAAGGGCTGCGTCGGCGAGGCGGTTTCGCCGGGCACGTCGCTGGCCGGCACGGGTCGTTCGAAAATCTCGAAAACGGGTTCGCCGGTTTCGCGGTCGAACACGAACAGCATGCCGGTCTTGGTCGCCTGGATCACCGCGGCGATGGATTTGCCGTCGCGCTCGATGTCCGCGAGCAGCGGTTGCGCGGCGACATCGTAGTCCCACAGATCGTGATGCACGAGCTGGCGGTGCCAGACGAGTGCGCCCGTGCTGGCGCGCAGCGCCACCAGCGAATTGGCGTATCGGTTGTCGCCCGGCCGCTCGCCACCGAAAAAATCAGGGCTCGCCGAACCCGTCGGAATGAACACGAGATCGCGGCCCGCATCCACGGACAGGATCGACCATGCATTCGCCGCGCC
>CAZBKC010000355.1:0-3988 GCA_964492345.1 uncultured Steroidobacter sp.
GCGCAGGCATTTTCGCGGCGTGCTTCACTCGCTTCACGCTGCCCCCTCCCCGGCTCTCCCCCGCGCTGCGCGCAAGGGAGGGAGATTTCTTCTTCCTCTTCACCATCCGCTATCCGCTATCCGCTGTTCACTTCCTAGATCGGCACCCGATCATGCACCGTTTCCTGCGATCGGTCGGCGCGGTCCGGATTGCGCCGTCGTTCTCCGCCGGTCAGCGCAATCCCGAGCGAGGTAACGAACGGCAGAACGCGCTCCAGGAAATCGCCTGGCGCATCGGGCAAGGCGTGAAACACCAACGTCAGGATGAACCCTGCCCACATGGCACCGAGGGTCGAGCCCGGTCGAACGCGCTTGCCCGTGAGGCGGACGAGCAACAACGGACCGAACGAAGCGCCCATCGCAGCGAATGCGAACATGGCCTGGTTGAGCAGGCTTTCCGAGGCATACAGCGCCAGACACAGCGCAGTCACCGCATAGGCCGCCAGGACGACGCGTGCCCATGCGAACGACAGCGGCGAAACCGATCGCTTCATGTCGACCGAGAGACACGATGCGAGCACCAGCAATCGATTGCCCATGCCGATCAGCATCACCGCCAGCACCAGCGCAATGAGGAAGCCCGAGAGCGCCGGCGACAGAACGCGTTCCAGCGTGGCGAACATCGCCAGCTCCGGTTGCTCGAGTCCGGCATACAGCACGCTTGCCGACCAGCCGCAGACCAGCATCAGCGCCAGCAGTATCGCGATGCACGCAAGCGCGATCCAGCGCCCGCGACGCAGCGCCAGGTCATCGCGCGCCGCCATGTAGCGCGCCAGTGCATGCGGCTGGCCGGCCAGTTCGAACCCGAGTCCACTGACACCGATCACGAGCGCGAGTGCGACGACGCCCTTGCGTCCCGCGAACCAGTCAGTCGTCGCCGGTCCGAGCGATTGAAACCCGATCTGCAACTGCTCGAATCCACCGCTGACGGCGATGGCCAGGAACGGCACGATGCAGGCGACCACGAACAGCACGCCGACCTGCACGAAGTCGCTGCAGCTCAGCGACCAGAAACCGCCGACAAGCGTGACGACGACGATCGCAGCAATCGCCGTGATGCAGGCACTGGTGAAATCGAAGCCGAAACTCGTTTCGAACACGCTCCCCGCTGCGTGCAGCACCGCGCCGATTTCCAGCAGCAGCGCCACCGACAGGATCAGGGCCGCCGACCGCACGATGACGGGCTGCAGCCGATCCCCGGCATCCGTGCTCAGCACCTGCACCATGGTCAACGTCCCCTGCCCGATGGACAATTGCCGCAGGCGAGGACCGACATAGAACGCATTCAACGCATAGCCGCTGATCACGGCCAGCCAGATCCATACCGCCGCGAGGCCCCACGCGAATGCAGCGCCGCTGAGTGCCAGCAGCAGCCACACCGGAGATGCGTTCGCGACATGGCTGAAGGCCACGAGCCAGGCGGTCAGCCGACGACTCGCCAGGAAGAAATCATTGCCATTGTGAGTACGTCGCCCACCCCAGAGCGCAATGGCAAACAGCACTGCGCCGTAGGCGCACAGAACGATCAGCGCGGCGGTGGAACGGGTCACCATGCGGCCATCTGCCTCGGCCGTCGCAACCGGTCGCGAGCCGTCTGGAGCGTGCGACACATGTCCGCGGCGCCGCTGGCGAGTCGGGTCGTGGACCGGGCCAGGCCGTCTGGCGACAACACATAGAGGTTGTTCGCATGGACGGCGCGGATCTGCGGCCAGCGACGCCATTGCACGAAGGCAGCTGCATCAGCAGTACCGGTGGTAATGATGACCTCGGGATTGGCTGCAATCACCGCTTCCACGCCCACCTGCGGCGCCAGTTCGTTCAGGCCGGCGAAGATATTCACTCCGCCGCAGAGCGCCAGGACTTCGCTCATGATCTGAGTGCCGTTGACGGTGTAGAGCGGCTGGTCGTTGATCTGCAGGAACACGGTGACGGGTGCACGCGCGCTGTATTCCTCGCGCAGGGCGGCCACGGACCGTTCGAAGCGTTCCGCTTCGCGTTCAGCGACTGCAGCGGTGCCGGCGATTCTGCCGATATCGCGCACGGCCGTACCGATATCGGCCAGGTTGCGGGTGCGTATCGTCGTCACCGCGAGCCGCAGCGAGCGCAGGCGCTCGACGGTTGCGTGCGGTGTTCCAGGCTCCCAGGCAAGCACCGCGTCCGGCTGAAGGGCGAGAATTCTTTCGTAATCCACGCGGAAGGCATCGCCGATGCGGGAAATGGACTTCGCCTGCTGCGGATAGTCGCTGTACTCGGCCGTACCGACGACCCGATCGCCAGCCCCGGCAACGAAGGCGAGTTCCGTGAGGTTGGGTGCCAGACTCACGATGCGCGAAGCCGCAGACACTGGCGCTGCCACACACGCCAGCACGCAGATCAGCCACATCGAAGGCCAGTGCCGCTTCATTTCCTGACGTCGCAGCGGAGCAAGGCGTGCAGCCGTGGCCAGTCGAAAACCGGACCGGGATCCGTCTTGCGGCCTGGCGCGATGTTGCTGTGCCCCGCGATGCGTCGGGAGGACAGATCCGGATAGGCGGCCAGCAACCGCTGGATCACCGCACTCAGCACGCGGTACTGGGCAGGTTCGTAGGCGATGTCGTCCGTTCCTTCGAGTTCGATGCCAATCGAAAAATCGTTGCACTTCTCGCGCCCCTCGTAGCTCGACACTCCCGCGTGCCAGGCGCGGCGATGAAACGGCACGTACTGTACGACCTCGCCGTCACGACGGATCAGCAGATGCGACGACACCCGGCGTCCCGCGATATCGGCGAAATAGGGATGACGATCGGACGGCAATTGATTGGTGAACAGCAGATCGATCCAGGGACCGCCAAATTCGCCGGGCGGCAGACTGATGCCATGCACGACGATGAGATCGACGAGGATGCCGGCAGGACGCTCGTCGCAATTGGGCGATGGCACCTGCCGCGCAGTGGACAACAGGCCGGATTCGACATCGATAGGCAATGGCATCTTGCTATCGTAGCAGCCGCTCCTCGTCACCTCGTCACTCGTCACCCGTCACCGCCGCGCAGCGGCAACCGGCACGCCCCTTGCTTGCCTTCGCTACAATCCGCACAAATTTCCATACGACCGTGGGGGACCATGAGACTGAACCGGATCCATTGCGAAGGACCGCTGACTGCGGACGCCACCGTGCCGCTGTCATCGGCCGGTGCGTATCACGTTGCCCGCGTACTGCGCATGCGCCCCGGTGCACCGCTGATCGTGTTCGACGGCAGCGGCATGGATTACCCGGCTGAAATCACTGAAGTCGACGGCGACAAGGTAGTGGTGCGACTGCGCGGTCAGACACCCGGCACAGGTGAATCGCCGCTGCGGGTCACGCTCGTCCAGGGTATCTCGCGCGGCGAGCGCATGGACTGGACACTCCAGAAGGCCACCGAACTCGGCGTAGCCGCCATCGCACCGGTACTCACCTCGCGCAGCGTCGTGCGTCTCGATGAAAAACAGGCTGCAAAGAAGCAGACTCATTGGCACGCCATCGCGGTCGGCGCCTGCGAACAATGCGGCCGCTCACGCATTCCCACCGTGAGCACACCCATCTCATTGCGCGACTATTTCAGTACCGTACGCAAGGATGGCATGCGCCTGGTATTGAGCCCATCGGCCCCCGGTTCCCTGGCCGGGATCGCCAGCCTGCCCTCGAAAGTCGAACTGCTGATCGGTCCCGAAGGCGGTCTCGATGACGATGAAATCACCGCCGCCCAGAAAGCCGGCTTCATGCCGGTGCGACTCGGTCCGCGCGTGCTCCGAACGGAAACAGCGGCGGTCGTCGCGCTGACGGTGCTGCAGGCGTTGTGGGGGGATCTGCAGTAGGAAGGGGATGGTGGTGATCAGGGGGTAGGGGGTAGTCAGAGGTGTGCTCGCTTCTTGCTACCCCCTACCCCCTGATCACTATCCCCTTCGATTCTCGCGGCTACGCCGCGCG
>CAZBKC010000356.1:0-3981 GCA_964492345.1 uncultured Steroidobacter sp.
AGTCGCCGCCATCGAGCACGATTTTCATGTCATCGCCGAATTCTTCCCGCACGTGCTCGGCCCGGGTGGGACTCACATGGCCGTAGCGATTGGCCGACGGCGCGGCGATGCCGCCGCCGAAGGCATTGAGCAGCTGCTGGGCAATCGGATGATTGGGGACGCGAATGGCGACCGTGTCCTGTCCACCCGTGATGACGTCGTTCACCGCCAGCGCACGTTTCGCTACCAGCGTCAGCGGGCCCGGCCAGAAGGCGTCGGCGAGTTTCTTTGCCTCCGGCGTCATGTCGCGCACCCAGCGCTGCAGGTAGCGCGGATGATCGATGTGCACGATGACGGGATGCGTCGACGGCCGGCCCTTCAGCGTGAAGATCTTGCGCACGGCATCGGGATTGTTCGCATTGGCCCCGAGGCCGTAGACCGTCTCCGTCGGGAAAGCGACCAGCTCACCGGCGCGCAGTGCCTCGACCGCTTCCTGTACCTGTTCCTGTAGAACTCGTCCGATCACCATGACGGCATCATAGCAAGGCAAGCCTCGCGACCAAGGCCACTTATCGCCACCCAGCGACGACCACGCAGGAATTTCCGACGAGCGGAGGCGAAATCGTCTGCGACCCGCCGACTACCTGCAGGAAGACGGTGCGTGTGGTTCACGGCGCTCATTCGAGCGGTGTGCGGGCCCAGCCGGCTGGTGTGCGCTTGAGTTCGTAGGGCGGCCAGTAACGGTTGTCGAGTTTCAGCGTGATCACATCCACCGAGCCGTTCCAGGCCATGGTCCGCAACCGCACCGAGGATCGATCCGCCCGGCCAGCTACTGCCTTGATGAAGTGATCGAGATCCGGCGTGGGCTGACCATCGACTTCGACGATCCTGCGTCCGGCCCAGAGCTGGTAGCGGGTCGCGGGCGAACCGTACGAGAAATAGCCGACAAACACACCGTCGGGAGTAATGCCTCGCTGTGCAGAGAGTGCGCGATGCGGTTCCTGCAGCACGGCACCCGCCCAGACGACGATGCGGTCGAGATCGCGCCCGTCGAGTGCCACGGTTGGGACCTCGATGGCCTGCTCCACCCCATCGCGCAGCACCGTCACCCGCACCTGCGGCTTCTGAACCGCGCGTTCGACTTCGCGGAAACGATTCACGATGACGCCGTCGATGTCGAGGATCAGATCGCCCGACCGCAGCAGCTTTGCCGCAGGAGACCCACCAACCAGGCGGGAAATGCTGAGCGCCTGCCGCCGATCCGGGCTGTGCTGTTCCAGGCGCTGCACCCAGCCATCACTCAGGCCCAGCTTGCGCGCCCCGGACAGCGGCACCGGGATGAGTTCCGCTTCGAGCGAATGCAGCGTCGCATTGCCGCGAACCAGCGGCAGCATTTCCAGAATCAGTTCGGCGGGGATTCCCCGGTTTTCCTGCGCGATCTCCCGGCCCGCCTCGAAAGCGAAGCTGGCCCAGGTTGCGACGACTTCACCCTGCTGGTTTACCAGCACGCCGTCGTAGTCGGACGGGCCGTTGATGAGCTGGATGGTTTCCAGGTTGGTGTCCCGGAACCGGAACGTCCGCGACAACGGGAACACGACCGGGTCGACGGATGCCACCGTCGCCGTGCGCGACTGCACCTTGCCATCGGGACGCACACCCACCGCCCACACCTCCTCGCCCGGCTGCACGTCGACGGCCTTGAACACGGCGGAACGCACGGGTGTCGTACCGATCAGCTTCGGGTCGTACGAAATCATGGCCAGGTTGTGCAGCGGATGGACGTACTCGACGCGACCCGGAACTTCGATCGTTCCGGCGAACGTCAGGCGCACATCGCCGATCACGACAGGAACCGTGTTGCGATCCACGACGACCAGGCCGCGTGCCACATCGACGATCACACCAGTGCCGTAGTAGTTGCGCTCCGTGATGCCCGATACCGAGTACGGCATATCGAAGTTCACCAGCACCATCGAGGGCGCGAGGCGATTGACCATCGGATCTGCCGTCCTGGCGTAGCTGGTCGACGCAGGCTTCGGCGGTTGCGCGACACCGTCTTCCGGCCAGGTCGTGCAGGGCCAGACGCCCTGAGCGTCGTCGCGGTGGCACGAACGCGCCGGAAACCAGCGCCGGTCCATATGGATGACGCGCCACTGCACGGTGGACGGATCGTCGAGCGTGAAGAAGCGCACCGTCACCCGCTCGCCATCCTTCAGCGGCGATACCGCAGCCTCGAAGTCCGTCAGAGCGGCGACCGGCTTGCCGCCGATTTCAGTGATCACGGCACCGCGCGGTACGGCCGCTGCACCGAGCACATAGCCGGGATTGGCGACGTAGACACCGCGGATCGGCGCGTTGATGTGGCGCGCCTGCTGCCACGACAGCGTGTGCACCACTGCGTCGCCGAATTCGAGGTAGCGATCGGGTGTGACCGCATACAGATCCTCGATCGTCATCACCTTGTCGAGCGGCAGTCCGCCACGCTCGATCGAGAGCTTCACACTCCTGCCCACGCCGCTGTCGAGCACTTCGGCCAGATCGTCGAAGTCGCCGACGAGCGCATCGTTGACCTTGATCAGGATGTCGCCGGGCTCCAGGACCTTCTCGGCGGCCGAACCGACCTGCGCTTCGCTGACGACCAGCAGACCGGTGTTGTTCGGAAACTTCCGGCGGACATCGGTTTCTGTTTCCGGACGCAAGCCCAGGCGGCGCACTTCGTCGTACGGGGTGTACCTGAAGACGGTTTCGAGTGTCCCGCGCGGCACGGGTTTGCCGTCCTGGATCAGCTTCAGCGCACGTTCGACGCGATCGAGCGGCAGGTAGAAGCTCGATGCAGCCTGCGAGCTGCCACCCGCATTGAGCGCCACGACGCGACCCTCGACATCGATCACCGGCGATCCGGAGGAACCGCCCGAGGTGCTGGAGGCAGCCTGGTAGTAGAACGTGTTGAAGTCGTTGTACTTGCCGAGCCCGTAGTTCGGCGCCTCGCGGTCGAGCCGTGCCAGCGTGCCTGCGAGGATCGACAACTGCTCACCCGCATCGTTGCCGATCACGCGGATCTCGCGGCCGACCTGCGCGCCTGCCGGATACAGCTTCAGCTCCGTGGGCTTGATGAAACGCAGCTTCGAGGGGTCGTAGCGATAGAAACCGAAGTCGTGCACCGGATCGCGATACACCGGATACAGCGTGACTTCCTCGCGGTTCAGGAACACCGCCTGCGCCGTGACGGGCCCCGGCGTGACTACATGACGATTCGTGAGGATCAGGCCGCGTCTGGCGTCGACCACGAACCCCGTCGCCTGGCTGGACATGTTCCATTCGGTGTCGAAGGCACGCGTCAGATCGACCTGGATGGTCACGACGCCGCTGGCGACTCGTTCCAGTGTGCGGGTCCAGCGCGAGTCTTCCACCTGGGGAACGGGTACCAGCGCGGCAGGCTGCGGCGCGTTTTCCTGAGCAAGCAGATGGGATGAGACGAGCAGCAGGCAGGCGGCGCCGAGGGCTTTGTGCATGTGTGTTCTGGTGTTGATGACCGGGCGTGAGTGTCTTATCGCCGGGACAGCGCCCGGCGCGCAAGTAGGGGGCAGTACCGGTTAGTACGAACCGGCGACGACAGGTTCCTGTGGGGCCGGCCTTAGCCCAATGGCACTGACTTAAAGCACCGCGGCCAACACCAACGACCCATGGATAGAGAAGATCTCCACGGGGCACACGGGGAGCACGGGGTCGGAAGGAGGCCATTTCTTTTGCTTCTTTTCTTGTCCCCGCGTTCCCCGTGTGCCCCGTGGAGATCCTCTTCTTTGCCGCTGAAACCCCGACGCCCACGTTAACTGGGGGATCAGCCGAGCAGGACGAAAGCCCAGACAATGATCAGGTGTGCAAAAGACAGCAGCACCGCGGTCGACCCGACATCCTTGGCCAGTCCTGACAATTCGTGACGTTCCAGGCCGATGCGGTCGACGACCGTTTCGATACCGGTGTTGAGCAGTTCGACGATCAGGA
>CAZBKC010000357.1:0-1058 GCA_964492345.1 uncultured Steroidobacter sp.
TGACGGTTGACAGTTGGCGGTTGACGGCCAGAAAAATGCCTTCCTTTCCGACCGCCAACCGTCAACGGACAACTGTCAACCCGCTTAACTAAGCGCCATTGGTGCTAAGGAAGGTCTGATTTACTCCGAAGCGAGACAAGCATCGCGATTCGCAATCGATGCCGACATAACTGCGTCAATCTGTGATCGGCGCACCGCGGCCTGCGAGTTCCCCTGAACTAGGCTGCGCCGGTCATTTCCTACGGTAGTTGCCGTGCACGTCAGGTTCGCCAGCCTTCTGTGTCTTGTGCTGCTCGCGCTCGGCGCCGTTTTTTCCGGCGAGCGTGCACATGCTGCGACGATCAACGGCAGGGTGTTCGAAGACGTGAATTATGGAGGCGGGGCGGGCCGCTCGTTGGCAGCGTCCGGCGGCGTCGGCATTTCGGACGTACGGATCGAAGTCTATAGCGGCAACACCTACGTCACCGACTTCAACACGGGTACGAACGGGACGTTCTCCTACGAATACAACGGCAGCAGTCCGCGAACGCTGCGCGTGGTAAATGGGACAGTACGTTCCTCCCGCGGAACCGGAACGTGCACGACCTGTGTTCCCGTGCAGACATTCCGCACGACCGGCGCCACCAACAGCAACACGGTCACACCGGTCACGAATCGGGTCGGAGGTGAAAATCCGGCGCTCAACGACGCACCCAGCAACACCTCGAGAGCGACGTTGTCTTCCCTGACGACAGCCACGCAAAGACCGCAATCGATCGCCACGGTCGACCCCAGCACCGGCGACGCCACGATCGACAACGTCGACTTCGGCTTCAACTTCAGCACCATCGTCAATACGCGCGATGCCGCGGCTTGCACGCCGAGCGGGTCCGGCAACAGCTACTTCCCCTGCCAGGGCACGCTGCGGCAGTTCCTCATCAACTCCGCCGCGCTGAATCCTCCGGCATCGCAATCCGGTTCGCGTCGGCTCGGCAGCCTCACGACTTCGCTGCCTGCGGGCTTCGACACGAGCATCTTCATGATCCCGACACCGGGCACGGCCTCCATCACGCTCGCGA
>CAZBKC010000357.1:1068-3967 GCA_964492345.1 uncultured Steroidobacter sp.
CGCGCTGCCGACCATTACCCGCGACAATCTGCGGCTCGATGCCACCACTCAGACGGTCAACATCGGCAACACGAATTCCGGCACGGCAGGCTCGGGCGGCACGGTCGGTGCGCTGGCGACTTCCTTCCCCTTCTTCCAGCGACCCGAGGTGGAAATCGCCGCCGCGACGTTCAATTTCACCGGTCTCAATCAGGCCATTCATGGCTTCGCGCTGCCGCGCGGCTCGATCACGATGTCGGGCGTCAACGCGGTGGTGCAGGACAACTTCGTCGGCATAGGCGCCAACGGGAATGTCGATTCGGGCACCGCCATGGCCATCGTCTTCAGCGGCGCCAACACCCGGATCGTGGGCAACTATGCCTCGGCCAACAATTCGGTGATCCGCGGCAACGATCCCGGCGCCGGCGCGAATATCAGTTTCAATGAAGTGATCCGCCCGTCCTCGACCCCCACCGACACGTTCGACGGCATCCTGCTGATCGGCAGCGCCAGCAATGCGCGCATCGAGAACAACCTGGCGCGCAATCAGGCCGGTGCCGGCATCGAACTCGGCTTCGGCGGCGGCTCGATGAACGGTGTCGTGATCACGAACAACACAGTCCGGCAGAACGGCTTCTCGGGCGCCGGCACAACACCGAGCGCCACGCCCAGCAATGAGCCGGTCGGCATCGCGGCCTGGAACTACACGGGCAGCAATAACGAGATCTCGTTCAACCTGATCGAGGACAATGCCGGGCCAGGTGTGATGTTGAGCGCCGCCTCGGGCACCCGCCTGTCGCAGAACCGCTTCAGCAACAATCGCGGGTTGAGCATCGATCTGTATCCGACGTCGGTGGACCCGAACACCATGGGCACGGGGAACGGCCCGACCCTGAACGACAGCGGCGATGGCGATTCGGGCGCCAATGACCTGCTCAACTTCCCGGTCATCACGGGCGCGACCATCCTCAACGGCGAGTTCTCGATCGCCGGCTTCGCGCGGCCCGGCAGCAGCATCGAACTCTATGTGGCCCAGCCGGACCCGAGCGGCTTCGGCGAAGGATTCACCTATCTCGGCACTGTCATCGAAGGCAGCAGTGCCGATCTCGACGGCACGACCGGCAGTTACTCGGGAACCATCAACGGCCTGAACCAGGGCAGCGACACGACCAACCGCTTCCTGTTCCGGATGCCCCTGCCCGCGGGCGTCTCAGCGAGCACCGTGCTCACGAGCACCGCGACACTGGGCGGCCAGACCTCCGAGTTCGGCGGCAACGTCACCGTGACCGGTGGACCGAACCTGATCCACAGCAAGTCCGTGCGCGTCGAATCCGATCCGTTCACGAACAATCCCAAGAGCATTCCAGGCTCGATCCAGGTGTACACGATTCGCATAACCAATCAGGCGGGCGGCACCGTCGACACCAACTCGATCGAGATCGTCGATTCGATTCCGGCGAACACCGCGATGTGCGGACTCGGCGGCGCGGCGGTGACATTCGTGAACGGCACGCCTTCGTCCGGACTTACCTTCAATGCCGCGAACAACGTGTCGTATTCGACCACCGCCAGCGGTGTACCCGTCTGGGGCTACACGCCCTCACCCGACGCCAGCGGCTGCGACACCGCCATCCGCCACGTGCGCATCCGTCCGCAGGGCGCGATGGCCGGCAGCAATGCGTCGGGAAGCCCGTACTTCGAAGTGGCGTTCCGGGTGCGGGTGCTGTGAGGAAGTAATGGCATCCTGCCTTCCTTGAGCTTGCTTCTGCGCCGAACATTCAAGATCGCAAATTGCGATCTTGAATGTTGGCCGCGGTCGGAACATCAAGTTCCTGCCCTATGCCTTCACCGAGCACGGCGCGATCCAGGCTGCAAACGTCCTGAACTCCCCACGCGCCGTCCTGATGGCCCGCGCCGGGCCGCTGCTTCGCTGCTTTTCTCGGCAAAGCACCCAGGAACTCGCAATGTGACGATCTCTTCCGTGGGTAATCTCATCCGGGTAGCAACACGATGTCCGAATGACTCCCGGCACCAGGGAGCGGCCTAGAGCAGCGAAGCAGCGGTCCAGCGCTGGAGCCTCGCGGAGCAGCGCACGATAACCGTCGCCAGGAAGAGGAAGTCATACAAGGAACCAGGGATGACCAAGAAAAAGGACACCGCACTCGTACCGGTCGAACACATCACCCAATCGATTCTGATCCTGCGCGGCCATAGGGTGCTGCTCGATAGCGATCTGGCAGGGTTATACGATGTGCAGACAAAAGTGCTGTTGCAGGCTGTTCAGCGTAACCGGCGTCGCTTCCCCGAAGATTTCATGCTGCAACTGACGATCCAGGAGTGGACCGTTTTAAGGTCACAATCCGTGACCTTAAAGCCTGGCCGAGGACAACACCGTAAATACCTGCCCTACGTCTTCACTGAGCAGGGCGTCGCCATGCTGTCTTCCGTGCTCAGAAGCGAGCGCGCCATTGCCGTCAACATCGAGATCATGCGCGCCTTCGTGCGTATGCGAGAACTGCTCGCCTCCAACAAAGAACTTGCTCAGAAGCTCGCGGAACTGGAACGCAAGGTCTCAACGCACGACCAGGCCATCACCGGCATCCTCAAGGCCATCCGCGAACTGATGAACCCGCCGGTGCAGAAAAAGCGGCCGATCGGATTTGTGGAGCTGCAGGAGAAAAAGTAGCGACAGCAGCGGACACCGTACCGGGATTTCGGGGTTGTTGAGGGAAGGAAAGCCGAAGCCGGTGCCGCGCGATGCCGTCCATGCAGCCCAGCTCGCGGAGATTCGTTCAATGCTTCAGGTCGACCCGGGGGAAACGGAAGACGAGACGGGCGCAGACATCCCGCCTCACTTCGATACTTGCGGGCCATCCATCATCATCTGGAAGTTCTCGAAATAGAACTTCCGGCGATCGCT
>CAZBKC010000358.1:0-3949 GCA_964492345.1 uncultured Steroidobacter sp.
CGCCTCGAAACGCTTCTGCGCGTTGGCTGCGTGATCGGAGGCGCTGATCTGGCCGTTCGCGCCGCCCTCCGCATCGATGTTCGCTACTTTGTCCCGGCACCCGGATCCATCCCCTGCCAGGGCGGAAAGCGAGATGCCGAATGCTCCGATGACGCAGAGTGCCGCTGCATAGAGACCGCTTTCAGAACGAGTATTCATTACGAATTCCTCCTCGGGTGTGGGAGCAGCAATTGGACGGCAGGCCAGGGTGCACAGTTCCACACTTGCGCCGGCTGTGCCATTGGCGACAACCGAAAAGCAATGGGAGCGATGCGTGTGGATCCGCCGTCTCAGTTTGCCTACATGCGACTCCGGATCGTCGATCCTGCGTTGGCGCCGGCGGGGAGTCAGTTGACGTCGCAAGTCAGTTCAGATGCCCGGACAACCTCAGCGCCAGCGCTGCCAGTGTCCGGACGGGATTCGCGGCGCTGCTGAATGGCATCACGGACATGTCGCACACGTAGAGATTCCGCGTGCCGATGACTTGCAGATCTTCGTCGACCACCGAGTTCGGTTCGAACGGACTGGAGAGTGCCGGCTTGTAAGGCATGCGCAGCGTACCCGCCGAGTGATGAACGGTTCCCCAGCCGAACCCCAGGTCGTTCTTGCCGTACTCGCCGTTGTTGTGAGGCTGGGCGGTGGCACCATTGACCTGAAACTGCGCAAAGAGTTGTCGCGTCACATCGTTCATGACATCGAAGATCTGCTGATAGTCCTTGTGCCAGCCGGCCAGCGCGGCGAAGCGTGAGTCACGCAGCCGCTCCATCCACTTGAGGTTGCCGAAGGCGATCTCGGGTACATAGCCATAGGGTGGCGCTGCTTTGACTTCGTTGGCGTCATCCAGGCAGTTGCCGAAACTGAATTTGATGTCGACTCTGGAGGCGGCACCGCTGGACGCGCCGGCGGGTGCCCGCGGATCGTTCTCCCGCAGATGCCAGTATTCGTGGTTGATGTTCATTTCCACGTTGAATGGACCAGCTGGTAGTGGGTTCCATGGTCCTGGACATCCTCGACATAGTGGTTGAGAAGCATCTGCAGGCCCGGGCCGTCGCCGTGGCTGACGCCGGGTGTCAGGCCGAGTTGATTGATCAGCAGCTCTGCGGTGTTGAAGACGCCCGTCGGTTCGGTCCAGAACTGGGTTGCGGGCGTACCGTCTGCAGCGAGATAGAGAAACGAACCGGCTTCCAGCATCAGAATGCGCCTGTGGCTGCCAAGTCGATCCGCAAGCTCGTCCGTCAGGATGCCGCCGCCCATCCCGGAACCGATGACGACGATGTCGAAGTCGTTGCGCGGCCCGATGTACTGCAGGAACAGCCGCTCCTGCGCGGTGCTCGCCGAACTCACCATGTTGGCGTAGGTGTGCGAGGTGAACGTCATCTGGAAGCTTCCTGGGAGAACGGCCTGTGCCACCGAGAGAGTCGAATGTCATTGCAGAGCGCGCCGGACGACATTGGTCGAACGGGCCGATCCTCGCGGGCGCGGAGTCGGGATGGTCGTCAGGTGATGTCTTTCCGCGGATTGCGGCATCCGGCATGGACGGTGAGAATCCGCCGAGGGCCAGGAGGACACCACCATGACGTTTCAGAACGATCCGGACGGTCGCCGGTTACCGGTCAAGCTCGATACGACATCGAACGGCGAGTACGAGCCGATACCGCTGGAGCCTGTCCATCGCGAGGCGAATCATCTGGCGATGGAGGCAGCGGCAGCGAACGCGAAGCGTCTCGGACTCAAGCGTCGCAACTTCCTCGTCTCGGCATGCGGCGCAGCGACCACACTGCTGAGCATGAACGCGGCCTACGCCAGGGCAGGCCGCACCGGCGGCTACTACGAATTACCGACCCTGGCTGCACTGGAGGAGGGGCCGGCAAAAGTTGCGCTTCAGGGCAATGAGTTCATCTTCGATGTCCAGGGTCATTTCGTGAACCCGACGGGCGCGTGGCTCAAGCGCCTCCCATCCGATGCAAAGCCGATGCAGGCGTTCACTGCCGATCCTCGTTGCAAGCCGCATGAAGGTCCGGGCCGGCTCGGCTACCTGAACTGCATCGGCCCGGAGCAGTTCGTGAAAGATGTCTTCATGGACTCCGACACCGATCTCATGGTGCTCTCGTTCGTGCCCTCCACATTCGACAACGAGCCGCTGAAGATCGAAGAGGCCGAGGCCACTGCGCGCATCGTCGAGAAGCTGGAGGGGACGCATCGCCTGTACATCCATGGCCGCGTCAATCCCAATCAGCCGGGCGATCTCGAGCGGATGGACGTGCTGGCACAGCAGCACAAAGTGTCGGCGTTCAAGACCTATACGCAGTGGGGGCCGCAGGGGGGCGGCTTCTGGCTGGACGACGATGCCGGAATCGCCATGATCGAGAAGGCCCGCAAGCTTGGCGTGAAGAACATCGCGGTTCACAAAGGTCTCGCATTCGGACCGCAATCCTACGAACACTCCACCTGCGCCGACGTCGGTCGCGTCGCCAGACGTTTCCCCGACATGAACTTTCTCATCTATCACTCGGGATTCGTGCCCGAAGCGAAGGAGGGGCCGTACGATCCGCAACGCACCGACGGGGTGGATTCGCTGGTGACGAGCCTGCTCGAGAACGGTATCGCACCGGGCTCGAACGTCTACCCGGAACTCGGCTCCACGTGGCGCCTGTGTATGCGTGATCCCGACACTGCGGCACATACGCTCGGCAAACTCGTGAAGTACTGCGGCGAGTCCAATGTTCTGTGGGGGACGGATTCGGTGTGGTACGGCTCGCCCCAGGATCAGATTCAGGCATTCCGTACATTCCAGATCTCAGCCTCTCTGCGGGATCGACATGGCTACGCGGAGATGACGCCGCAACTGCGTGCGAAGATTTTCGGACTCAATGCTTTGAGGATCTATCCCGTTCCCGCTGACATTCTGCAGCACCACCTGCGCGACGACAGCGTCGCGAAGCAGCGTTCGGCTTACCGGGAACAGCCTGATCCGTCGTTCGTCACGTACGGTCCGAAGACGCGACGAGAATTCCTGAACCTGCGCACGTGGGAAAACGGATGAGACCTTCGGTGTCCTGCCGGAGTAATTCACGCGAAGCAGAGGTTTCGAAATCGGCGCCGGCCCCGGCATTCGCCAGGCCCGAAGCGGCTGTCGCCAGTCGGCGGGCGGCAGCCACGATCTTCGGATCTGTTGCGGATCGGCGGAAGTACAGATTCCGGATCAAACCGCCGCGAGCGAAGCCAGCATCGTCTCGAAACCGGACTGATCGGGTGCGACGAACGGTGCGGCACTGCGCGCTGCGGCCAGTGCGTCCGCGAATGCTTCCGTCATGCCGAAAGCCGGGGCAGGTGACTGCTGAGGATGGCCTTGGGCTCCATCCGGCGCAGCTCGCCCAGCGCGCCCGCGAGCCAGCTTTCGCTGGTGTGCCGCAGCCATGGCGAATCGATGGTCGTCCACAGCTCGACGATCCGCAGCGGCCGATCCTGACGATGTCCTATCGTGCTCCTGTCCTTGTTCGTCGATGCTTCGCCGAGTGGCGCAGGCAGATGCGCCTGCTCGAAGCGATCGATCGACTCGGCAAGGGGCACACAGTGACCCGCGTCGCACTGGATCTTGGTTACGAAAGTCCCAGTGCCTTCATCGCGATGTTCCGGCGTACGCTCGGCGCGTCACCGGGGAAGTACTTTCGAGACGCAGAGTCCGGCAACGAGTAACTGGGCTGGCGGTTTGCTTCGTGATGGCGGCAGCGGCCCTCGGCGTCAGGTTTGTGGTCTGCGCAAGCGGGGATCCAAACCCGACACCGAGCAGAGTCGCAGTACAATGCGCTCCTTCGTTACACCGTTCGTTAGAGGAAGTCGTCGATGCGCACGTTGCTTGTCTTGCTGTTGCTCCTGGCACTCGGTGCAGGGGGTGCCTGGTACTACGCCG
>CAZBKC010000359.1:0-3945 GCA_964492345.1 uncultured Steroidobacter sp.
CATTTCCAGCACGATGGCAGTGGCTGCCAGCCACGCGACGATGAGGGTCGCGAAGTAGAACAGGTCGCGCAGGTCGATCACGCCCTTGGCGATGGAGCCGAAGTGCGTGAGGAACGACAGCGACGCCAGCGCATCGACGATCGCCTGCGGCAGCCAGCCGCTGAACACGTTGATGACCGGGCCGAAGCCGGTGAGCAGGAAGAGGAACAAGCAGAGCACCGCCGTCAGGATGAAGGCGATGACCTGGTTGCGCGTCGCCGCCGACAGGCAGCTGCCCACCGCGAGGAAACCGCCGGCCATCAGGAAGCTGCCGATGTAGGCCGCGACGATCGTGCCGTTGTCCGGATCGCCGAGGTAATTCACGGTGATCCACATCGGAAATGTCAGGGCCAGTGCGACACCGGCGAACGCCCAGGCCGCGAGGAACTTGCCGACCACGGCCTGCCACAGCGTCACAGGCAGCGTCATCAGCAGCTCGATCGTTCCCGACTTGCGTTCTTCCGCCCACAGCCGCATCGACAGCGCCGGCATCAGGAACAGGTACAGCCAGGGGTGATAGTTGAAGAACGGCGCAAGATCGGCCTGGCCGCGCTCGTAGAAGCCGCCGAGGAAGAACGTGAACACGCCGGTGAGCACCAGGAAGATCACAATGAACACGAAGGCCAGCGGGGTGGCGAAGTAGCTGGCGAACTCGCGTTTGAAGAGGGTGCAGATGTTACGCATGGGCGACTGCTCCTGCGGCTGTCGCCTTCTGGGTCGTAATCGTCCGGAATACGTCATCGAGCCTGCCGGAGGAGGAGCGCGCTGCGAGTTTCTGCGGCGTGTCGTCGGCGAGGAGGCGTCCGTTGGCGATGATGATCGCGCGATTGCAGACGGCATCGACCTCTTCGAGGATATGCGTCGAGATCACGATGATCTTGTCCTTCGCCATCGCATTGATGAGCGTGCGCACCTCGTGCTTCTGGTTCGGATCGAGACCGTCGGTGGGTTCATCGAGGATCAGTACCGGCGGATCGTGCAGCAGCGCCTGCGCCAGCCCGACGCGGCGCTTGAAACCCTTGGACAGCGTTTCGATGGCCTGATCCAGCACGCTGCCGAGCGCCAGGCGACCGATGACATCGTCCAGACGGCTGCGGCGTCGGTCACCAGTGAGATCGCGAATGTTGGCAATGAAGTCGAGGAATGCGCGGACGTTCATCTCGGCGTAGGCCGGCGCACCCTCGGGCAGGTAGCCCATGCATGCTTTGGCGGCGATCGGTGCGGAGTCCACGTCATGCCCGCACACGCGAATGCTCCCGGATGTCGGTGCCAGGAATCCCGTGATCATTTTCATGGTGGTCGACTTGCCGGCGCCGTTCGGCCCGAGGAATCCCAGTACCTCGCCGGGGGCGACCTGGAAGGTGATGTCGTCGACCGCGGTGAGAGGCCCGTAGCGTTTGGTCAGATGATTGATCTCGATCATGTCGCTGGCGCTTTGTTCTAGATGGAAAAGCCTGTCCTGTGACTGCGGTAGTCCATACCGAGTTCACCGGCGGCTCATGACAATGTGAATGTTTCCGGCAACGGTGCACTGCCGGCCGGAAACGGCGGCGATTTTTCTACGACGTTGCGGCCGATTTCAAGAATGGTCCCCGTTGCCGCCATCAACATGACGCCGACTTAATCGGTGGATCGAGGCCCATCGTTGTCCTGCGCTGATTTTTTTGGCGAGGCAAAAAAAGACGTTTCTGGGTTCGGCGAGGAAACAGCATCTTCAGAACTGCGAATTCATCGGTGATTTGTGCAGTCATGGCCACAAGAAGACTGTTGTGCTGCGCCACAGCAATGTGTATATTTGGCATCGCAAAATGACACGGCGGCGGCACCGGCTGGAAAGTTCGGGAACTTATTCGCTCCGCCTGGTCAATGCACAGGTTGCTGACGGTTGTGCCGGTCGAAAGATACGCATGACCGATTGCTCGAATCCCCCTGATTGGCCGGACTATCGCAAGATACCCGGCCTTTTTTTTGGGTCTGCGTTCCCCAGCAAGAAAGAAGCGGTTAGCGGTTGGCGGTTAGTCAGAGGCGCTCTAACTATCCGCTAACCGCCAACCGCTTCTTTCTTACTAGTTCCTGGCAGCCCGGGTTTCGATATCGGTTTTGTTCGCACGCAGAAACTTGCGGATCTCGGGGACTGAAGGGCGGTCCGCAATGCGTCCGATCAGCTCGGCCAGTTCATGCCAGGGCTTTCCCCATTTCAGCAGTCGCACCGCATCGGCGAGCATTTTCTCCTTCAGATCCGCAGTGATGGCCTTCGGAGCTGGCTCGGGTTTCGAGGGTGCCGAAGCCGGTCGACTTACCGGCTTGGGTTCGGGACGGGGCGCGGACTTTGCAACAGGCTGGGCAATCTTTGCGGGTGCCGCAGGCGCCGGTGCAGGTTTTCCCGCAGGCGGAACCCTGAGTCTGGGCATTTCGCGTGTCGCGTCTTCTGCCGGCCGAGCCGTTTTTATGGGCGCAGTCTTGATGACCGTTGGAGCTTCGAGCGTCTGGCTCGTCCCGGCGCCAGCGTTTTCCTTCTGCGGATCCGCCAGCGGCACGAAGCGCTGAATGTGTTGAATGCCGACCAGGTTTGCGAGAAACGCCATCAATTCCAGCGACTCGGCGAACCGACCGTCGCCCATGGCCTGCCGCGTCTCGCAATGAGACTTGAGCTCCAGGATCTTCTGTCGCGCCACTTCCAGTACCCAGCGAGTGGGTCGGTCATGTTTCGGCCAGGACTGCGCACGGGCATACGCCGCGTCGCTGAGTTCGACGTACTTGAGGTGCAGGTCGACGCTCGTCAGCCATTTGTCGATCTGCTCCGTGATGCGGCGATCCGCTGGGGTCATGGCAGCTCCAGTTCAATTTGCCGGATTATGCAACGACGAATACGCCGGTTCTGAGATGGCGCTCCCAGACAAGGCGCGTGTCGGGGATCCGTGGACCGCTCGTGCCTCGGTTGGCGCCTGAACCGCCCAGGTGCGGCACGGGCGGCACTCGCGCAATTGGGGCGCAAATCGGGCGTGTTGCGCAACTGGGGTGCTGGTCGACGCTGCTTGTGAAATCGCGAGGTGGCGCTCGGTGCGTCGGACGCTTAGTCTTCGCGGAGTCAAAGCACACGGATGTGGTCATGCGCAGAAGGATCGCGAGCCTGATTCTGTCGATCGTTGCAACGCAGGCACTGGCGCAGGAGGACTGCGGCGGGGTCCGCATCGATTACGAGGCATCGATTCCGTCGATCAATGTCGCGATGGCGCCCTGGTCGCAGATTCCGCGCAATTTTCCCGCAGCGCGAGGCATCACTTCGCGCACCGTCTATGCGACGCCGGAACGTCTCGTCGAAACACAACGCGGCGTCGGCATCAGATCGACGGTCAGCAAGAACATGCTTGTTCCAGCGCCGGGTGTGCACTTTCGCGACGCGTCGGGCCGCGAGATTCTTTGGGTAGGTTACGAACAGGTGCCGTTGCACTTCGTTGCCATCAAGTCCGCAACCGAGAGAACCAGGTACAGCAGCCTGACTGGCGAGGCGCGCCGCACTCCCGCGAGCGAGCCCGACGGCGACACCATGGCCGCCATACTTGCCCTGGAAGGTACGGCCGAAGTCATCGGCGAGCGCGAATATGCGGGCGTCATATGCGTGGCGAAACGCATCCCGATGCTGGGTCCGAAGACCGAAACCTGCGTGCGCAGCTACCATGGCTGGCCGATCGCGCTGTACCTGCAGTTCGACATGCCGGATGCGGGCGGCCTGCAGTGGTTTCGCGCCACACGGATCAATGAGCATGCCTGCGTGGAGAGCCGCGAGATTGCGATTCCGGCCAGTGCGAAAATCATCGACCGGCGCAAGAAGTCCGCTGGCTAGCAGACGGGATGGCGCTCCCAGAGGGATTCGAACCCTCGTACCAGCCTTGAGAGGGCTGTGTC
>CAZBKC010000360.1:0-3939 GCA_964492345.1 uncultured Steroidobacter sp.
GCGAGCGATGCGCGCTTCGCGGACAATCCGCGCCGGCTCGAGCATCGCTCGCCACTGCGGGCGAACGGAGTACTCCAGTGCAGAAGCGCACCCATTCTGCAGGATTCTGCACGGCGATCACGATCTCCCCGTCGCTGCAGCGATAGGAGCGATAGGGACAGATCGCCGCGTGGGCGAGGCCATGACGGGCCGTCGGGCGGCCCGCGTACTGCAGGTGCAGCAGCGGAACGGCCATCCACTCGGCCATGCTGTCGAACATCGCGATCTCGATGGCACGACCGCGACCGCTCTGGCCGCGGCCGATGAGCGCCTCGAGGATGGCGGCATGCGCGTTCATTCCGGTGCCGATGTCGGCCGCGGATACGCCAACCTTCACGGGGTTCTCGCGCGTGCCGGTGACCGCGCACAGGCCGCTCTCGGCCTGGATCAACATGTCGTAGGCGCGCATGTGTGCGCACGGCGTGCTCTGAGCGTAGCCAACGATGTCTACTGCAATGAGCGCAGGGTGCTGCTCGACGAGTTCGCGCGACCCCACGCCCAGACGCTGCGCGGCTCCTGGAGCGAGGTTCTGCACGAATACATCCGCACGCGCTAGAAGCTTGCGAACGAGCTCGAGATCTTCGGCATCCTTCAGGTCGAGCACGGCACTCTCCTTGCCGCGATTCAGCCAGGCGAAGTAGGCGCTCGTTCCGTGCACCGCGGCATCGTAGTGGCGCGCGGTCTCACCCTCCGGCCGCTCGATCTTGATGACCCGGGCACCGGCGTCGGCGAGCCGCAACGTGCACAACGGCGCTGCCACCGCCTGCTCGATCGCCACGACCAGCACACCCGAGAGTGTCGCACCCATCGCTCAGTACGACCGTGGCAGACCGAGCACATGCTCGGCGAGATACGACAGGATGAGGTTCGTCGAGATCGGCGCCACCTGATAGAGCCGGGTCTCGCGGAACTTGCGTTCCACGTCGTATTCCTCGGCGAACGCAAATCCACCGTGCGTCTGCACGCACGCCTCAGCGGCCTGCCAGCTCGCCTCGGCGGCCAGCAGCTTCGCCATGTTGGCCTGCGGACCGCAGTTCCCACCCGACTCGAACTTCTCGGCAGCGGCCTGCACCATGAGATGCGCGGCCTGCGCGCGGGCATAGGCCTGGGCGATGGGGAACTGGATCCCCTGATTGGCGCCGATCGGACGACCGAAGACGACGCGCTCGCGCGCGTAGGCCGTGGCTCGTTCGAGGAACCAGCGCGCATCGCCGATGCACTCCGCGGCGATGAGTATCCGCTCGGCGTTCATGCCCGAAAGGATATAGCGGAAGCCCTTGCCCTCCTCGCCGATCAGGTTCTCTGCAGGCACGCGCACCTTGTCGAAGAAGACCTCGGTAGTGGAGTGATTCATCATCGTGCGGATCGGGCGGATCGTGAGCCCGGATCCAAGCGCCTCGCGCATGTCCACGATAAAGACGGAAAGCCCGTCGCTGCGCTTGGCGGTCGCATCGCGTGGGGCGGTGCGCGCCAGCAGCAGCATGAGATCCGAGTGCTGCGCACGCGAGGTCCAGATCTTCTGGCCATCGATGATGTAGTGGTCGCCTTCGCGGCGGGCGAACGTCTTGATCGAGCTCGTATCCGAGCCGCTCGTCGACTCGGTCACGCCGAAAGCCTGCAACCGCAGCTCGCCACTGGCGATGCGCGGCAGGTACTGTCGCTTCTGCTGCTCGTTCCCGTGTCGTACCACCGCGCCCATGATGTACATCTGGGCATGGCAGGCGGCGCCGTTGCAGCCGGCACGCTGGATCTCCTCGAGGATCGCTGCGGCCGCCGACAAGGACAGTCCCGTGCCGCCGTACTGCTCGGGGATGAGCGCGGCGAGATAGCCTGCGGCAGTCAGCTCCCGGACGAACTCCTCCGGATACACGCTCTCACTGTCGAGTGCCCGCCAGTACGCGCCCGGGAATCCCGCGCAAAGACGCGCCACCGACTCACGGATGTCAGCGTGATCCGTGCCGGTTTCCCAGGGGATTGCGCTCATGCGCGCACCCGACCACCCAACAACAACGAACCCAGCGGCAGGTCCCTCGAAGCCATGGTCCAGATTCGATCGATTGCCGCGCGCAGCTCGGGCTGCGATGCCGCGCCGCTGCGCGTGGCCAGCGCTACTACCTTCTGCTCGATCTCATCGCGACTGAGCGTATTGCCAGGGTCTCCCCGGGGTTCGTCGATGCGCCCCTCGAACGTCCGTCCGTCCACCGCGTGCACGGTAACCTTGCCGATCCACCGTCGCGGGTAGAGACCGTCCACCTCGGCATCGAAACGCATGCGGACCTTCTTCGAGAACGCAATCACTGCAGGCGCGTTGAACGAGGACTCGAATTCCTGCACGCCGGCACGCCCAAAGACGGCGATCATGCCGAGCACGATGCCCATCGAGAACTTGGCCTGGTGCGGTGACTGCGGATCGACCACTGGACCGAGCACGTCGAGCGCTCCCTGATGAACATGAGCTACGACGTCGCGGATCTGATCGGCCTGCAGTTCGTTTCGCGTCGTGACGTGCAAGAGCGCGTCCGCAGCCGGATGGGTGTGCCGGCACGACGCGTGGAACTTGAACGAGGTCTCGCCCAGAGCCCAGCGCTCGCCCAGCCCGTCGATCAGCTTGGTCGGATCGGCGTCGCTCGACATTCCCGCCGCCAGGCCTTGGGTCCCTTCGAGGATCTGGCTGGCGCCCGTAAAGCCGTTCTTCGCGAGATAGGCGGCCGTCAGGCCGGCACCCGCCGCATGCGCCACGTGCAGCTGCTTGGAATCCGCCCCGTCCTTGAGAAACTCCCACAATCCGGATGCCTGTGTGCCGGCCGAGCCGAACGCATGCAGCATCTGCTGCGGCGACAGTTGCAGCAGGCGCCCTGCTGCTGCGGCGGCGGCGAGCGTGCCCACGGTGCCCGTGGTGTGAAACACGCGATAGTGAGATCGCCCCAGGAACTCGCCCACGCGAATTCCTGCCTCGTAGCCTGCGATCCCGGCCGCGAGCACGTCGCGACCACTGGCTCCAAGCGCCTGCGCCACCGCGACGACCGCCGGCCACACGACCGCAGCCGGGTGGAACACGGATCCATTGTGAACGTCATCCTGTTCTGCAAAGTGCGAAGCAGCCGCGTTGACCATGGCCGCGAACAGCGGTGAGCTGCGCTTTCGGGAGATCAGGATCTCACTCGGCCCGCCGCCGGGACCCATCTCCTCGACGAAGCGTGCAATCGCCTCCACCGGGCGAGCGCCCTTGCCAGCCAGTGCAGAGCCGAACCAGTCGAGCAACAGCTCTTCGGCGCGACGCACGACCGAAACGGGAACGTTATCGAGGTTCACACCGGCGCAAAACTGCGCCAAGACGGCACTCGTCATCTCCATTGTCCTTCGCGAGAGTTGCAGCAGCGCGGCGGCCAGTCGTCACGATGCGACCGCGGGCAGTTAACCGTTCCCGGCGCACGGGCGCAATTCGCTTGTCGTGGAGGCGGCCTTCGTCAGAGCTTGAGTGCGGCGCGCTCGCGCTACGCGACGGACGAACTGCATTCGGCGTCCGCTACGAGCATGTCGATGAGATCCGTGGCGAACGACGGCAGCGATTGGACGTCGCGAACACAGATCAAGAGCTGGCGCAGCGCCCAGGGGTTGCTCAGAGGAATGATCCTGATGCCGACGCTGCGCTGCAGGCGAAGCGCCGCCGACTGCGGCAGGACGGCGATGCCGACACCGACCTCGACGAACTTGCAGACGCCTTCGAAGTTGCCCACCTGAATACGCAGCCGCAGTGACCGGTTTGCTTCATTGGCCGCGCGGATCAGGAAGGGATGAATGGCGCTGCTCTCGGAAAGTCCGATGTGCTCGTAGTCGAGTGTCCGCTCGAAATCGATCAGGTCGCATTGGGCCAGCGGATGTACCGGCGGGGTTGCGAGC
>CAZBKC010000361.1:0-3921 GCA_964492345.1 uncultured Steroidobacter sp.
GACTTCTCGCATATCTACGCGACCGGTCAGCGCGAAGTCGACGACAAGGGCGTGCCGACCACATCGCAGTGGGCGGACAGATACTCGTGCGGACCGCGTGCGGCACCGCTCGAAATCGCCGACACGAAGCCAGGCTACGTCTTCGACAGCAGCCGTCTCAACGAACTGAACCAGGCGTGGGGCCTGTTGCCCGGGGGCGGCAAGGCGGAAGTGTCGATCTTCCCTGGCTGCAAGGATGGCCGCGTCGTCGCCGACGTCGTGCGCCTCGACAAGGGCCACACCGAAGGACTCGAACCCAAGATCACCGAGGAACTGGTGAAGCTGATCGTGTCGGCGCCGGGCGGGAAGATCCAGAAAGGCGGATAAGGATCGCTGTTGGGTTTTGGTGGGGAAATGCAGATGGAGGTCAGGCTTCAGCCTGACCGCTCCGAGGCCGGCTGCATTAAGCGCAAGGGCTTTCTGTTTCTTCCCCTCCTCCGCTTGCGGGGGCCGCTCCTGCGCATCCATGCGCCCGCGGCATTCGTGACCAACGGAAATCCCCGCGGGACACATCCATGTGCAGCAGAGGGCAGGGAGGGGGCAGCGGCAGCATGAGAAGAGCCGGATCGCTTCGCTCGCCCCCACCCCAACCCTCCCCCGCTGCGCGGAGGAGGGGGCGGAAAAGCAGCTACGCAGAGCGCTTTGTCTCCTTGAGCACACCAACACGACACGTTCGGATACTCGAAGCAGAATAGGACGGGTGGCCAGCTCCCTTGGCGGCACGTTCGATCGGCGCCGGTTGTATTCTTCAGACAACCGCGCTTGAGCACTCAACGTATGTCGGAGCGACCATGAACTCCTTCGTGCAGCCGGCTCCAACTCCAGCCGACTCTGCCACTGCCGCACGCCCCCTGATCCACGCCGAGGTGAAGCCCTTCACGGCCGGGATCACGGAAATGCAGCCGAGTCCGCACGCTGTCGTGTGCATGTTTCTCGGACCGTCCGTCGAAACCATCTGTGTACGCAACGGCCGGACACGGCACGGGCGCGAAGTGGCCGGCGACCTCGACATCATTCCGGCAAACACGCGCTGTTCCTGGGAGACGAAGCAGTCGGGTTCGACGCTGGTAATGGTGGTCCCGCACACGCTGCTGCAATCCGTGGCGACACAGTTGGGGATGGATTCATCGCACATCGAACTCGCCGACCGATTCCAGTTGCGAGACCCGCAGATCGAACATATCGGCTGGACACTGAAAGCGGATATCGAAGCGGGCAGCACCGGCGGCCGACTGTTTCGTGACAGCCTCGGCACCGCTCTCGCCATCCGTCTCCTGCAACGTCACAACGTGCATTCGCTGCCGATGCGCGACGCGCGCGGCGGTCTCAGCACCACCAAGCTGAAACATCTCGTGACCCATATCGAGGACAACCTCGAAAGCGATCTGTCGCTCACGGAACTGGCCAGCGTGGCCGCGATGAGCGTCTCGCACCTGAAGACCCTGTTCCGGCGATCGACGGGCGTTCCTGTCCATCAGTACGTCCTGCGCCGCCGCGTCGAACGCGCGAAGCTGCTGCTGCAGGAAGAAGATCTCTCGATCACGCAGATTGCGTTCGCCACTGGCTTTGCGCATCAGAGCCATCTGGCCCGGCACATGCGCAAGATTCTCGGCACGACGCCGGCGTCGGTGAGAAGGCAGCCGGAGTAATCGTAGACATGGCGGCCTGCGGCAGGGGGGCCGCCATTTCAGATCGCTCGAAGCACTCTGCACAGTGGACTTGTGCCCGGCGCTACCGCGCGGATTCAGCGAGCCCGTAAGATCGCGGCAGATTCTTTCGGAGGGAGCTGACTCATGGGCTTGCATGTTGCCGTTCTCGGCGCAACCGGTGTGTATGGACGTCATCTGATTCCCCGGCTGGTCTGCGCAGGACATCGCGTGCGCGCCCTTGCGAGACGCCCCGAGACCGCAACCATCGCCGCCGCCTGCGGTGCAGAGATCGTCAGGGCCGATATCTTCGACGCTGCATCGTTGCGGGACGCGGTGAAAGATTGCGACGTTGCGATCAACCTGGCGACCAGCCTGCCCTCACCTTCCTCGCAAGGCGGTGACTTCGCGAAGAACGACGTGCTGCGGCGCGAAGGCACTGCGATCTGGACGCACGCCTGTCGCGACGCAGGCGTGCCACGCATCCTGCAGCAGAGTATCGCCATGACGCATGCAGGCGGCGGTGACACGTGGGCAGACGAAATGACGTTTCATCAGGTCGACCAGTCCACCATCGCCGGTGCAGCGATCGCCGCGGTGCGCGACATGGAAGCCATCGTCGAAGCATCCGGCCTCGACTGGCTCACCCTGCGCGGCGGTCTGTTTTACGGACCTGGCACCGGCTTCGACGCAGACTGGTATGCGCGGGCCCAGGCCGGGAAATTGCGATTGCCGGACGAAGGTCAGGACTACGTGTCGCTGGTGCACATCGCGGACATGGCCGATGCGACAGTGAAAGCGCTCGCAAGATGGCCTTCGCGACAGGCGTTGATCGTTGCCGACGATCGGCCCGCGCCGTGGCGGGATCTGTTCTCCTACGTGTGCTCGGTCTGCGGCGCCAGCCCGCCACCTGCTGGTGGACGGCGCATGATCCCGTCATTCCGTGTCCGGAATACTCGCGCGAAAGACTTGCTGTCGTGGACACCGATCCATCCCGACTATCGTGCGGGTCTCGCCAGGTAGGCACATCGCCCGGAGCGCTCAGGCAGTTTTTTCCTCGCTCAGCTCCATCTCCAGCTCCCTGCTCATGCGTTCGCGCATGACAAACAGGCCCTGATGAGAAAGCAACGACACCCCTGACGAAAGTAAGCAGTAACATCCGTCCACCGGACGATGCGATCCGCGGCCGGGACCGCCGAAGATGCAGCCTCGCGATGCGGTCGTGCAGCATGAAGCGACCGCGATCAGTCATTCAGACTCCAGAGATCGGGGAGAATCTTCATGAAAACTCATCCTGTCAGCCTCCTGCCCTGCGCAGCGATGGCTGTACTGCTGCTACCTGCACAACCCATCCATGCCCAGGTGCCCGTTCACAAGCACTACCAGGATGACGGTGGGGGCCATGCACCTCCACCGACAGGCGCGCTCGCGCCGCGACTGCAGAACGTCGGCACGCACAAGTTCGCGGCGGTGACGACCTGTTCGGCCGAGGCGATGCCCTTCATGCACCAGGGACTGAACCTCACCTACGGCTTCAATCACGCGGAGGCGGGCCGCGCATTCGCCGAAGCGGCACGACTCGACCCCCACTGCGCGATGGCACCCTGGGGACAGGCGCTGGTTCTCGGTCCGAACATCAACGCACCGATGGAGCCGGAGGAGGAACCGAAGGCATTGGCCCTGGTGAAGCAGGCCCAGTCGTTGAAGGACAAGGCATCGCCGACGGAACGCGACTACATCGATGCACTGGCCGTGCGCTACACCGGCAACGCCGACGATCGACGCGCTGCGGACCAGGCGTTCGCGGGCGCCATGCGGGCGCTGCATCAGAAGTATCCGCAGGATCAGGATGCCGCGACGATCTACGCCGAGTCGCTGATGGACCTGCGCCCCTGGGACTACTGGACCCGCGACGGCCAGCCTTACGCCGAAACGCCGGAAATCATCGCGGCACTCGACGGCGTCATCAAGGCGAACGCTGTTCATCCGGGTGCCCTGCACTACTGGATTCACCTGTGGGAAGGCAGCAAGACGCCCGAAATGGCCGAAGGCGCCGCAGATCGACTGCTGCCGCTGGCCCCTGCGGCCGGACACCTCGTGCATATGCCGGGACATCTGTTCCAGCGCGTCGGCCGCTACAGCGACGCCGAGAAGGCCAACCAGCTCGCCATCGTCGCGGATGAGGACTACATCACGCAGTGCAAGGCGCAGGGCATCTATCCCCTCGCCTACTACC
>CAZBKC010000362.1:0-3921 GCA_964492345.1 uncultured Steroidobacter sp.
GTGCCCCCCCTGCCCCCCGTGAGAATTCTTCCTTCTGATCTCTGTGATCTCTGTGCTCTCTGTGCTCTCTGTGCTCTCTGTGTGAAATGTCTTTGTCAGATCTCAGCCCTTCGGCAGCGCCGGCGGCGATCCCACCAAGCCGTCGGGCCGCGCGACCTTCAGCATGCGCAGATAAGCCGGTCGCTCCTCGACCTTCTTGCGCCAGGCGACAACGTTGGGGAATTTGTCGAGGTCGACGATGTTGAGATTGCCGGCGAAGTTGACCGGAAACAGCATCATGATGTCGGCCGCCGAGAATTCGCTGCCACCGAAGTACGGGTGCTTGCTCAGGAAATCGTCTGCAAATTTCACGACGCCTTCGGCATCGACGAGCCGCGGCCGGCCCGCGGCGGGCTGTTGCCGACCCTGGAGCATGACGACGCGATAGTCTGCAATCGCTCTCGATGCGAACGATCCTTCCGCGAAGTGCATCCATTGCAGGTAGTAGGGATAGTCCGGTGAGGCCACGGCGGGATGCAGGCGACCGTTGCCTTCGCGCGCCAGCAGCAGTTCGATGATGGCGCCGGATTCGACCATGACCTGGTCGCCATAACGCACCGTCGGGGCGACAGGCATCAGTGGACTGACGGCGCGGATCGACTGCATCGAACCGGCGATGTCGCCCCGCTTGTATTCCAGTTTGTAGGGCAGCCCGAGTTCCTCGCAGAGCCAGACGATGCGCTCCGAGCGCCGGCCTTCGATGTGATAGATCGTCAGCGATTCGGCCGGGCGCGCACTGCTTTTCTTGTCGGCCTCTGCTGAATGTACCGGCGGCGCCAGCACCGCGCATGCCAGGGCCAGCGTCACGAACAAACTCATTCGCATGTCAGGATCCTCTGTGTTCTGCGAGCACCGATAGCCTACGCGAGCGCTGGCTTCAGTTCGCAGCCTACACAATTCTCCAGACGCACGAGACGCGCATCGAACATTTTCCCCGGCCGTCAGAGCAAAACGCGGCCGAATGTGATGGAGCGCCATCGCACGAACTGGCGCCGGCATCTTCCGTAGAAGCTTGCTTTGCACCGCGATCGACGCTCTCATGGTCCACCCGCACAGGCGGGAACCCGCCTCAAAATCATTTCCCTCTCCCTTGGGAGAGGGTTAGGGTGAGGGGCGCGGCAACGCCGCTACGCGCTAACGCACGTTTTCACCTCACCCGCTGCTATGCGCGACCTCTCCCGACGGGAGAGGTGACGAGCCAAGCAGCGCACAACTCGATTCTGAACAGATGGGTTCTGGTCGGTCAGCGACCCACTGGGTCCACGAGGTTTCGCCCATGACATTCGCCGATCTGCACCTGCCACCCGGCCTCATCGCAGCCCTGGCCCGACAGCAGATCTCGGAACCGACACCGATTCAGACTGCGGCGCTGCCGATACTGATGGAGGGAAAGGACGCCTATCTGCACGCCGAAACCGGCACTGGCAAGACGCTGGCCTATCTGTTGCCGATTTTCTGCCGTGTCGATCCAGGCCAGGCGGCGACGCAGGCTATGATCATCGCGCCGACTCACGAACTCGCGATCCAGATTCATCGACAATGTGGCGAGCTGGCGCAGAACGCTTCATCGCCAGTCCGCTCGTTGTTACTGATCGGCGGCACTTCGACCGAACGTCAGATCGACAAGCTGAAGAAGAAGCCGCACCTGATCGTCGGTTCTCCCGGGCGCATCGCGGAACTGATCGCCAAGGGGAAACTGAAGTCGAAGTTCATTCGCAGCATCGTGGTCGACGAGGCCGATCGACTGCTGACCGAAGAGAGCCTGCCGGCGGTTCGTGCCATCATTCAGGCCGCACCACCTGCACGACAGCTGATATTCGCTTCAGCCACGCGGGAGCGTGAAAGCGGCGAAGTCATCGCGATGCTGGCGCCGGATCTCGTCATGCTCGAAGCCGGTGCCGCGGCGGTCAACAAGGACATCGAGCATCTCTACCTGGTCTGCGAAGAGCGCGACAAGCCCGATGAGCTGCGCAAGTTACTGCATGCGCTCGAACCGGAACGCGCCATCGTCTTCGTCCATCGCAACGACCAGTCGGAAAGGATCGCGGCAAAGCTCGCGCATCACCACATCGCAGCCGCCGATCTCAATGCGGCGCTCGACAAGCAGGATCGCAAGCACGCGATGGATGGGTTACGCAGCGGCGAGATCCATGTGCTGATTGCATCTGACGTCGCGGCGCGCGGCCTCGACATCAAGGGAGTGACGCACATCTTCAACTTCGACGTCCCGACACTGAGCAAGGCGTACCTGCACCGCGTCGGCCGCACCGGCCGCGCCGGCGCCAGGGGGCTGGCGGTCTCGCTGGTTACTGAAATCGAAGCGCGTGTGGTTCCGCGCTACGAAGAGGAACTCGGTATCACCCTGCACCGGGTACGCATGCGTGGGGGTGAGGTGATCGAGGCGTAGGGCCGTAACAACTGAGCTTAGAGGGTCCGCTGGCCGACTGGTCTCCGGTCTGCTGGTCAGAGAAGACCGCTTGTGGGCCAGCTTCACTCCGGCTCAGCTGCCTTCGAGCAGCGCTTCTTTGCGACGCCGCGTTGACCGCCTGCGGCAGATCGATGATGACGGGGCCGTGCTCGCCGACCAGCACATTGAGTTCCGACAGATCGCCGTGGATCGTTACAGGTTTTCCAGCGGCAGCGCCGGCCCCTGTGAAGAACAAGGGCGAAGAACGAGGGAACGGATCATTTCTTCGCTGAGAGTAGGCCCCATGACAGCGTCATCTCCTGTTGGACGCTCGCAGGTATTGCGTTCGTACGTGCGCTCCCGTCACCCTTGTGAATGGCTTCAGGACTTGCAGCACTGTTCGACGACGTCGCGGCGATCGCCAAACTGGCCGCCGCCTCCCTGGATGATGTGACCGCAGCGGCCGGCAAGGCCGGGTCGAAGGCGATCGGTGTCGTCGTCGACGATGCCGCCGTGACGCCCAGCTATGCCATGGGCTTCAGCCCGCACCGCGAACTGCCGATCGTATGGAAGATCGCGCTCGGTTCGCTGCGCAACAAGTTTGTGTTCCTGTTGCCCGGCGCGCTGTTGCTGAGCGCGTTCGCACCCTGGGCCGTGACACCGATCCTGATGCTCGGCGGCGCCTATCTGTGCTTCGAGGCCACCGAGAAGATCATCGAGGCGACTGCGAAGGCCACGGGGAAAATCGATGCCTCGCCCAAGGTGTCGGAACTGGCCCTGAGTTCGGCAGAACTGGAAGCGCACAAGATAGCCGGTGCCATTCGCACGGATCTCATCCTGTCGGGAGAGATCATGGCTATCGCACTCGCCAGCGTCGCCGATCGTCCGTTTGCGATCCAGGCGGGTGCGCTCGTTGTAGTGGGCCTCGGCCTGACGATCGCCGTGTATGGTGTCGTCGGCCTGATCGTGAAGATGGATGATGTGGGCATGCATCTCGCAGGACGCGGCTCGAAATTCGTCAGGGCCTTCGGACGAGCGATGGTCAAGGCGATGCCGCCCCTCCTGAAGGGACTCACCTTCATCGGCACGGCCGCGATGCTCTGGGTCGGCGGCGGCATCATCGTGCACGGGCTGGAACACTTCGGACTGAACGTGGTGCCGCATGCCATCGAACATTTCTCGGAAATCGCGAGCCACGTTCACGGCGTCGGCGCAGTCGCAGGATGGCTGGTGTTTGCTGTCGGCGGTGCTGCGGTCGGATTGCTGATCGGCGGCGCCATCGTGGCTATCGTGCACATGGTGGCAAAGCGAAAGCACTGATCGACCGGCCTGGCCCCAGGGCCTCAAGAATCTGTGAGTCTGTGCATTGAGCTGGCTGAGGCTCTCCTTCTGCCTGTGGGGCCGGCTTCAGCCCATCGAGCTAACCCAAGTTGAGCAGTTGGAAGCCGCTTGAGGCGATTTTCAGCACGGGCGTA
>CAZBKC010000363.1:0-3918 GCA_964492345.1 uncultured Steroidobacter sp.
GATCATGGGCATGATCGCGGGGTGCAGCACATTGTAGAAGCCGTCCAGATTCGTTCTCAGCACGGCGTCCCAGTCTTCGTCAGTGAGCGCCGGAAACGCACCGTCGCGCGCCAGCCCGGCATTGCAGACGATCCCGTAGTAGGCGCCGTGGCTGTCCATGTCGGCGACAATCGCTGCAGCGCAGGCGGCGCGATCGGCAATGTCGAACTGCAGGATGCGCGGTCGCAGCCCGCCGCCGGCCGTGATCGCATCGCACACTTCCTCGACCGCCGCGACATTGCCGCGGCAATGCACGATCACCTGGAATCCGCTCGCAGCAAGCCGCTCGGCGATCGCCCGGCCGATACCGCGGCTCGAACCGGTAACGAGGATGCTGCGTGTCGTTTCTGTGGTCATTGAAAGCGGGACCGGAGTCGGATTTCACACAGAGATCACAGAGTACACAGAGAAAGAAGAAATGAATTTCATTCTGACTCTGTTTTTTCTGTCTCTGTGTACTCTGTGATCTCTGTGTGAAACCTCTTCTCTTCAAATCCTTTCACCGCGCACCACCGCCAGGACGTCCTTCGGACGATAGGCCTTCACGTCGCCATGGGCGAGCAGGCGGTCGCCTTCATGGATGGTGCACTGGAAGGCGACGAGATCGTTCTCGTCGCGCAGCAACAGGTCGGCGCGGACGCGCAAGCTCGTACCGGGCGCGAACCATTCGACCTGCGACTGGTAGCGGCGCGAACCCAGCAGCAGGCCGATGCTCGGCCGGAGCCCGGCGCGCACTTCGTCGATGCCCGAATACGCACACACGGTCTGCGCCATGTATTCGAGCCCGACCCAGGCGGGCACGCCGTTCGCGCCGTCGCAGAACAGGGCGTCGCTGCGGATCGTGACGGCGCAGATCGCATGCTCGGGACCGTGTTCCAGCAGTTCGTCGAGCAGCAGCATCCGGCCGGTGTGCGGCAGGATGGCAGAGATCGTGAGGGGCGTTGCAGAAGACATCGGTGCTACAGGGCCTTGCTGTCGATCTGCAGCGAGTAGCCGTACTCGAAATTCACCAGCCAGCTGCGTCCGGTCCAGGGATCCTGATCGGCATAATGCGCTTCGGCAATCAGGCGTTCGCCGCGGCGCAGCCGACGCGTGCCCGGCGCAGGCTCGCTGACCCGCCAGCCCGCCTCCTGCAGCGGTTTCTGCAGGCTCGCAAGCGGCCAGAACACCAGTTGCAGATCCGCAAGCAGACGTTCGGGCGTCAGCTGTTCCGGCATCGTCAGGCCCTTCCCGGCCTGCACTTCGTTGCCGTCGTGACGAATCGTGAACAGCCGCACGCCCGTGGCGCTCAGGCCGACGACCGTCATCGTGCCGTCCTTCACCGTGACGACGCAGTTGATCGTCGTCTCGCGCGCGCCGATCGCGCCGCGCACGATCTGGTTGCCCGTACGCTCGCCACCCAGCGTCGCCGGCGACACCAGCGGTCGCGACGGCGCCCGCCCCGCGGGCGGCGCGCTCGCGCAAGCGGTCAGCGCCAGCAACGCGATCGCGACGATGGCATGCGCCCGTGTCATCGCCCTGCCCGCACCGTATTCGCCAGCGCACGCAGGCGCCGCGCCGACTGCGGGCCCGTGTATGGATTCTTCTCATCCCACACGTAGCCCGCGAGCACGGAACAGACCATGCGGCGGATGGCAGGATCCTTGTGCTCGAAAAAAATCACGTCCTGCAGGCTACCGTCATACCAGCCGTTGACGAAGGTGCGGAAGGTCTCGACGCCGTACATCAACGGCTCGGCGAACTCTTGCTGCCAGTCCGCCTGTTCGCCGCGGAACTGCCGGTCGAGCAGGCCCGCCGCGAGGCTCGCCGACTTCATCGCAATGGTCACGCCGGAGGAGAACACGGGAGCGAGGCACTCCGCGGCATTGCCCAGCCGCGCGAAGCCGGCCGCCTTCCAGGCCGTGGAACGGCGGGCCCACGGGATCGAGGAACTCCGCGGCATTGCCCAGCAGCGCGAAGCCGGGGCCGTGCAGGGTGCTGACCCTGGAGGCATAGCCGACGATCTCGCCGACCGGACGCACGGTATGCGCATCCTTGAGCAGCGCGCGCAGCAACGGCTCCTCGGCGACGAGCTGCCACAGGCGTTCCTCGTTCGTCCCGGTGAACTTCGCGTGATGGGCGCGCGAGGCGACGACGCCCAGCGAGGCATGGCCGTCCGAGAAGGGAATCAGCCACGACCACACATCCTGCTGCGTGGGATGCACGCCGACGCGGATCTTCTGCCGATCGAAGGCGCCGGAGACGATGTTGTCCTTCACGTGCACGAACAGCGCAGCGCGTTCCGGGAAATCGGAAGGCCGGCCGAGATCGAGCAGTCGCGGCAGCGTGCGGCCGAAGCCGCTGGCATCGAGCACGAAACGCGGCCGGTGCGTCGACACTTCGTCGCCCGCCTTGCTCGTCACCACCGGCCGCTCGCCGCAGACGTCGATCGCGGTGATCTCGACTTCGTAGCGGATCTTCGCGCCGCGCTTGGCGGCCTCGTCCGCCAGCACCTGGTCGAATCGCGCGCGCGGCACCTGGAACGTGAACGGATGGCCGGGCGAGGACTTGTCGGCAAAATTGAATTCGGAGCAGCGCTCGTTGTGCACGAAGGCCGCGCCGTTCTTGTACTGGAAGCCGCAGCTCATGACCGCTTCGAGCAGGCCCGCGTCGTGCAGCAGCTCGGCCGTGTTGGCGAGCAGGCTCTCGCCGATCGAGAAGCGCGGGAAGCGCTGCTTCTCCAGCACGAGCACGTCGTAGCCCTTGCTCGCGAGCAGGGCCGCAGACATCGAACCCGACGGGCCCGCACCGATGATCAATACGTCAGTCATGAATCGCTTTCTCTTGCCGCGCCAAGCTCGATGTGGCGCGAAGTAAATGTCGTCAGGCAGCTGAGCAGTACGAACGACCACGACAGCGTGATCGCGCACAGCAGGGTCAGGCCGATGGTGCGGATGAAGGGCGTGGCGCTCAGTGCCAGCAGGCCGAAGGCGATGAGCGTCGTGCACGCCGACAGCGTGACGCTGAGAATCGCCGTCGGACGATGGTCGCGGCCGTGTCGCAGGAAGATTCCGTAGTCGATGCCGAGTCCCAGCACCAGCCACAGCGCCAGCAGCGTGAACAGATTGAAAGGCACGCCCAGCCAGCCGAACAGGCCCAGCGTGGCGAGCGTCGCCGCCACCGACGGCAGCAGCATGCGCGGCGCATCGCGCCAGCCGAAGCGCATCAGCAGCACTGCTCCCGCCACGGCGTAGATCACGGCGAGCAGCAGTGTCATGGTGTGGCGATAGCGGCCGAGGATGTCGCTGGTCTCGGCGACGCGGTCGATCAGCCGCACGTTGGGCAATTGCAGCGCCGTGAGCGCCGGCACGTCGTCGATGCCGCCCAGCGTGACGACGCTGGCGTAGCGCGAGCCGACCTGGCCGAGCCACAGCGGCCGCAGTCCCTGCGAGGCGGGACTCCTGAGCCATTCCTCCACATCCAGCGGTGCCGTTGCCGATTCGAACTCGGCGCGCCGCCGCTCGATCGCCGCGGGCGCGAAGCCCAGCGCGCGCATCACCTGGTCGAACAGCGCGCCGGGCGCGTAGACCTGCTGCGCCAGCAGATCGCGATTGCGCTGCTGTCGCGCCTGCGACGGCAGGCTGACGCTCACGGCCTGGTAGGAAGCGATGGCGCGATCCGCGACGAGACCGTCCAGCGCCTGCGTCAGTCGTTCCTCCGCGTCCAGCACCGCCTGCGCCGAGTCGCCCGACACGAGGAAGAAACGCGTTTCGATGCCGCTGCCCAGCAGCTCGCGCACGCGCTGTTCGTTGCTGAGCAGTTGCGGCGGCGACTGCTGCAGCGTCTTCACATCGTCCTGCACCTGCAGTCGCGCGATGCCGAGGACGACACCGACAGCCA
>CAZBKC010000364.1:0-904 GCA_964492345.1 uncultured Steroidobacter sp.
CGCATCGTCGCTCGCGACCGTGCTGTACCTCGATCTGCCGGCCATCGTCGTCGTACAGCAGACCGCGGCGGGTGCCGGCACGGTTTCGCTGATTGCCATCCCGCTGTTCATCTTTGCCGGCGAACTCATGATGCGCGGTGGCATCTCCGAGCGCCTGATCTCGTTTGCCAGTTCGCTGGTCGGACATCAACGCGGCGGTCTCGGTCAGGTCAATGTGCTGGCCTCGCTGTTCTTCGGCGGCGTTTCAGGCTCGGCCATCGCCGACGTCTCGGCCATCGGCGGCGCGATGATCCCGCAGATGGTGAAGCGCGGCTTCGATCGCGACTTCGCAGTGAATGTTTCGGTGACGGCGGCGCTCGTGGCCCTGCTCGTGCCGCCTTCGCACAACCTGATTCTGTTTTCCGCATCGGCAGGCGGCTCCATCTCCATCGCCGATCTGTTTGCGGCCGGCGTGATTCCCGCGCTGCTCCTGACCGCCGTGCTGATGTTCACGGGCTGGGCGATCGCGCGTCGTCGCGGTTACGGCACCGAGCCCTTCCCCGGATTTCGCGAAGTGCTGCTGCGCTTCATCTCGGCGCTGCCGGGACTGTTGCTGGTCGCGATGATTTTCTTCGGCATCCGCGCCGGCATCTTCACCGCCGTCGAGAGCGCCTCGATCGCGGTTGCCTATGCATTGCTCGTCACCGGATTGCTGTATCGCCGCCTGACCTGGAAGCATTTCACCGAAACGTGCAAGGGGGCAGTGCGCACGACGGGCCTGATCCTGTTCGTGATCGGTGCCGCTGCCTCGTTCGGCTGGCTGCTGGCGTATCTGCAGGTGCCGACTGCCGCAGTGGAGGCGCTGACCGCGGTGTCCGACAACAAGTACGTGATCCTGCTGCTGATCATGGTCACGCTGCTGATC
>CAZBKC010000364.1:914-3915 GCA_964492345.1 uncultured Steroidobacter sp.
GTTCATGGATCTCGCGCCGCTGATCATCATCTGCACGCCGATCTTCCTGCCGGTGGCGAAAGCCTTCGGCGTGGACCCGGTGCACTTCGGCGTCATCCTGATTCTCAACGCCGGCATCGGATTGATCACGCCGCCCGTCGGTTCGGTACTGTTCGTCGGTACGGCGATTGGCGGAATCAGCGTGACACAGGCCCTGCGCTCGATCTGGCCGTTCTATGCGGCCGCATTTGTCGTGCTGCTGCTCGTGATCTACGTGCCGGCGCTGTCGCTGTGGCTGCCGGGGGTGCTGAAGCACTGACCGGACAAGAGAGCCGCAAAGGACCGCAAAAAAGAAGACTGATGAATGGATCGGAAAATGTCCGTTCTTTTATGCGGTCTTTTGCGGCTTCCGGATCTTAAAGCGTCACGCCATCCTTCCAGATGGCGATCTCGCGTTCTTCATTGAGTTCGTTCTTCGCCGGCTGACCCGAGGCGGTCGCGAGGATGAGCTGCAGGAATTCGTCGGTGACGGCTTCGGCATCTTCGCCGGCGAGGACGCGGCCGGCATCGAAGTCGATCCAGTGCGGCTTGTTCCTTGCGAGCGTGGAATTCGAGCTGATCTTGAGCGTCGGCGCGGGAAAGCCGAGCGGTGTGCCGCGGCCCGTCGTGAACAGGACGACGGTCGCGCCGGCAGCGACCAGTGCCGTGGAGGAGATGCCGTCGTTGCCCGGCGCTTCGAGCAGCGTGAGCCCGGGCTGATTCGAACGGTCGGCGTAGCGGATCACCTGCGTCACGGTTGCATGGCCGCCCTTCTGTACGGCGCCGAGCGATTTTTCTTCGAGCGTCGTGATGCCGCCGGCGATATTGCCGGGCGAGGGATTCTCGTGCACCGGCTGATCGTTGCGCAGAAAGTAGTCCTTGAAATCGTTCACGACATTCACGATGCCGTCGAATACCTGCCGGTTCGCGGCGCGCTGCATCAGCAGTCGTTCGGCGCCGAACACTTCGGGAATCTCCGTGAGAATTGCTGCGCCGCCTGCCGCGGTGATGCGATCCGCGATGCGACCGACCAGCGGATTCGCGCTGATGCCGCTGAAGCCGTCCGAACCGCCGCACTTGAGTCCGACGGCCAGGTCGCTCATGGGAGAGGGCTCGCGCCTTGCGTGTTCGGCAATCTTCACGAGTTCTTCCAGCGCCTTCATGCCAGCTTCGGTTTCATCGCCGCTCGCCTGCGCGGCGAACGAGCGAATGTGCGCACGTTCCGCGGCCGGAATGCCGGCGAGCAGTCTGTCGAGCTGATTCGATTCGCAGCCGAGACCGACGATGAGTACACCGCCTGCGTTCGGATGGCATTCCAGCGCTGCGATCAGCTTGCGCGTGCGATCCAGATCGCCGCCGAGTTGCGAGCATCCGAACTGATGCGGGAACGCATGAATGCCATCGACGCGCCCGGCGAATCGCTGCGCGCCGAGACGCGCGATGCGTTCGGCCGTGCGTCCGACACAGCCCACGGTGCAGAGAATCCATATTTCATTGCGGGTGCCGACGCGGCCGTCGGCGCGGCGATAGCCCATGAACGAAGGCGTGAGGCGTGAGGCGCCAGGCACGAGATCGCACGTCGATGCTTCGTAGCGATATTCATCCACGCCCGACAGGCGGGTGACCACGTTGTGGGTGTGCACATGCATGCCGACCGCGATGTCGCTCGTCGCCCGTCCGATTGGCCAGCCGTACTTGCACACCGGCTGCGCCACGCCGATGGGCCGGATCGCGAACTTGTGGCCGCGGGCGATGGGTTCGAGCAGCGTGATCGGGGTGTCGCCGACCGGCACCCGTTCGCCGGCGGCAAGGTCGCGCAGGGCGACGGCGACATCGTCATGCACAGCGATGCGGAGGGCAGCGGGAGGCGCTTGGGTCATGCCGGGACGACTGGAAGTCCGGGGGTCGATAGGGCATCTTAGCGCCGCGGGAAACCGGTGTCATGAAAGCCAATGCCGGACCGCGAAAAGGTCCTGCTAGGCTGTGCATCCGCAGCAAATCGCTGCACCCGGTGTGCAAACGTCCGCAAGGTAGACATGGTCAAGAAGACCGCGAAGAAAGCGTCCCGTAAAACTGCGCAAGCCCCCTCGGCCGTGGCCGCGCCGACGCCGCGTATCGACGAGCCGACCCGCAAGCACACGATCAACGACATCGCGCGCCTGGCGAACGTTTCCAAGAAAACCGTCTCGCGCGTCATCAACGAATCACCCTTCGTGCGCGAGGACACGCGCACTCGCATCGCCGAGATCATGCAGCGGGTCGGCTACACCCCCGATCCCCAGGCGCGCGGTCTGGCGTTCCGCCGTTCCTTCCTGATCGGGCTCGTCTACGACAACCCGAATGCGCCCTACGTCATCAACATCCAGGAAGGTGCGCTCGGCGCCCTGCGCAAGCAGGGATATGAACTCGTCGTGCATCCCTGCGATCGTCACGGCGACAAGTTCCTTCCGGAGATCCGCGAACTGATCAGCCGGCAGAAGCTCGATGGCGTGATCATGCTGCCGCCCGTTTCGGAGAACGCGGCCCTGGCCGAGATGCTGCAAAAACTCGAATGCCCCTACGTGCGCGTACTTTCCGCGCCGCTGGATGAGCCGCACAACGTCGTACTTTCGATGGACCGTCAGTCGGCGGCCGAAGTGGCCGAGCATCTCTGGAAGCTGGGTCACAAGCGCATCTCGATGATCATCGGTCCACAGACCTACCGTTCGTCGCTCGAACGTCTCGCCGGCTTCAAGGATGCGCTGGCCGAACGGGGCCTCGCGCTGCCGCCCGAGTTCATCGTGGAAGGTCTCTACACGTTCGAATCGGGTGCGGCCTGCGCCGAACTGCTGCTGTCGCGCACCCCGCGGCCCACCGCGATCTTCGCCGGCAACGACGAAACCGCCGCTGGCGTGTATCGCACGGCTTATCTGCGCGGCCTCAAGATTCCCGACGACCTCACTGTCATCGGCTTCGACGACAGCCCGCTGGCGTCGCGGCTGTG
>CAZBKC010000365.1:0-3904 GCA_964492345.1 uncultured Steroidobacter sp.
CACTTCCACGACGAACTCCAGGAACTGCGGATCGCCCAGGGTCTGGCCGGACAGGTTGATCGCAATGCTGCGATCCTCCGGCAGGCGAATGGCGCCGCGAGCGAGCGCGGTGAGTGCGGACTGCACAACCCAGCGATCCACATCGCCCATGAGCCGGTAACGCTCGGCGGCGCGCAGGAATTCGACAGGCGAGATACCGCCGGGTATGGAGTCATCCTGCAACCGCAGCAGCAGTTCCAGTGCCGGTCCCTGCGATGAGGGAGTCGTCGCAACGATGGGCTGAGCGAGCAGTTCGAACCGGTTCTCCTTGAGCGCCGTCTGCAGGCGCTGCAACCACTGAATCTCGCCGCGATGACGCGCCATGGATTCGTCGCGCGCGGAATACACGTGAACGTGGTTACCCTGCTTCTTGGCGACGTAGCACGCGGAGTCCGCGGCGCTCATCACTTCGTCGGCAGCGCCGCTGTCGCGCGTGATCTCCACGAGCCCGACACTTACGCCGATGTTGAAGATCTTGTCCTTCCAGACGAAACGGTAGTCGCTGACCTTGCGTACGACATCGTCGGCAATCTGTCGCGCCTTTTCGAGCGGGCAACCTGCCAGCAGCAATCCGAACTCGTCGCCGCCAAGGCGGCCGACCGTATCCGAGTCGCGCACCGTCTCCTTCACCAGCGCCGCCACTTCGCGCAGCATCGTGTCGCCGGCCATGTGGCCGCAGGTGTCGTTCACGACCTTGAACCTGTCCAGGTCGAGGTAGCACATGACATGACGGGCGGTCGAAGCGTGCGTGACCTCCAGCGCCTCCTCGAGGCGCCGCTCGAACTCGCGCCGGTTGACGAGGCCGGTCAGTGCATCATGACTCGCCTGGTAAGACATCTGCCGGGTGATGCCGCGAAGCTCGCTGACGTCGCGCACCGCGACCACCGTTCCGGCCAGATCGCCGCGCTGACCCTTGAGCGGTGCGACCGTCAGTTCGACAGAACGCTCCTCGCTGCCGTCGCGCGAGATCATCAGGCCGCGTCTGCCGACAGTGACTTTGGACTGCGTGGTGAGGCACTGGCGCACGGGATCGCCCAGCGAGCGACGATCGGTCTCATCCACCAGCATGATGATGTCGGTGAGGGTCTTGCCGAGAGCATCCGACGCGGAGATGCCGACGAGTTGCTCGGCGGCGCGATTGAGGTAGTCGATCCTTCCGCTGATGTCCGTGGTGATGATCCCTTCGCCCAGCGAGTCGAGGGTGTCCCAGGCGGTCGGACGACCGCGCGCCACGGCTGCCGGCGCCGCTGCGGGCCGCGGTCCCATCTCCAGCATCGTGAGCAGCAGCGCCGGACCGCCCTGGTAGTCGATTCGGACCGCGGACAACTCGACGCGGATCGGGTGATCCCGCTGCGGTTGAATTTCCACTTCCAGTCTGTCCATGGCAGGCACCGCATCAAGGACGCGCCGGAGCTGTTCGTCGACCAGATCGCGATAGTCCGGATGAACGAGTTCAGCCATCGAGCGACCGATGAGCTGCACCGGCTGTCCCTGACCCGTCAGTGCAGCGAATCTGTCGTTGGCGAACACGATTCCACCGCGGTGTACGGCAACGGCCTCGTGCAGGCCACCCAGCAACCCGACCAGCGCGCGTTCGCGTTCAGTGATCAGGAGATCCTTGACCGCAATCTGTTCGAGCAGCTTGTTGGCGGTGGCGGCGAAAGGCCGGGCCGGCTCGCCGACACTGCGTACGCGCTCCGCGTAGCGTCCTTCGCGCACGATGCCATCCAGCTGTCGCGCCGCTTCGGCCAGCTGGCGGGCACGCCGTTCACGCCAGACCAGGACAACAGCCAGCGCAGCGATCGCTGCGACGAGCAGCGCACTGACAACCGAAAAATCGGTCGCCCCTACCATGCTGCAGGAGCCTTCACGAAAGAACCGCCATTCTTGCCCTTCATCCCCGTCGCATTCGATCGCCCGCCGGATCGATGCGCTTTTTTCCGCGCGTTGCAGCCCGCAAATCGCAGGACGATCAACGTCGTCGCAGCATAGCGAACCACAGAATTTCTGCTGCGGAGATTGACCATATTGCACAGGCGATGGCCAGCGAATCTGCTGTCGGTTTTTCTTGCAAAATGCACATGGCCGGCGCGGGGGAAATGCCTCCCCTGGCGAACGAGATCGACAAGGCGGAACGTTCCGTCGAAACGGTTTCAGCGGCATCCCGCCATTCTGGCAAACGACATCGGCGATCCGGTCGGAGCGTGTGGCCGCAACCTTGTCTGCCGCAGGCAAAGCCCGTACCCTTTGCCGCCCGCATTTCCCGGCACGTTGACCGGAGCGTGCCGGGCCCCAAGTCCAGGCCCCAAGTCATTGATCCGCACCGGATAGATTTTGCGACGCATGAACATCGAACTGGCCCGCGAACAGATGATCGGACAGCAGGTGAACACCTGGGATGTCTTCGACGAGCGGGTGCTGGCAGTCATGCGCGAAATCCCGCGTGAGCACTTCATCCCGGCGGCGTGGCAGGGCGTCGCCTTCGCCGACGCACCCATCCCCCTGCCGCACGGTCAATCGATGCTGCCGCCCAAGGTACATGGCCGCATCCTTCAGGCCCTGGATCTCGGACCGAACGACGTCACCCTGGAAATCGGCACCGGCTCCGGGTATCTCACCGCCTGCATGGCCAGGCTGGCGGCGCGCGTGCGTTCCCTCGAGATCGTTCCCGGACTGGCCGACTTCGCGCGCGCCCGGCTGCTTGCAACTTCGATCAACAACGCCGGCGTGGAAACGGCCGACGGCATGCAGTTCGATGAGCAGGGTCGTTACGATGCCATCGCGGTCACCGGATCGCTGCCCCTGTACGACGAACGCTTCCAGCGCGCCCTCAAGATCGGCGGGCGGCTCTTTGTCGTGGTCGGCCAGTCGCCGGTCATGGAAGCCTGGAAGATCACCAGGCTCGGCGAGCGTGAGTGGCAGAGGGAAGGTCTGTTCGAGACCGTCATCCAGCCCCTGACGAACGCGCCGCGTCCGCCCGATTTCGTGTTCTGAACGCGATTCACCGATCTTCACCCGCCGTTCGCCGCAACGCCCTTCTCTTCCCGATGAACATCCCGGAAATTACGCCAGCCGAGTTCGTGGCCCGACGCGATCGGGGCGATGCAATGACGCTCCTCGACGTACGCGAACCCTGGGAACTGGGGGTAGCCAGCGTTGCGGACGTCGTACACATACCGATGGGTGAAGTGGCGGCCCGGATCGGCGAATTGAATCCGTCCATTGAGGTCGTGGTGTTGTGTCGATCGGGGCGCCGCAGTCTCGAAGTGGCCAGGTACCTGCAACAAAACGGTTTCAAGGCAGTCAATCTGGCCGGCGGCATCCTGGCCTGGTCGCACGATCTGGATGCAACCATTCCGACGTACTGACGCGTCCAAGGGTCGTCCGTCGGGGAGCGAGCCTGCGGCACGATATGCTGCGACCTCAAGAAAATGCTCTGGCCGCGGTAACAAACGATTCCATCGCGGTGTTTTGCGGACGACAACGGGAACTCATCAATGAAATTGCGCGCGCAGATCCTGGCCTGCCTCAAGAATCACCAACGCGTTCCGGCGGCGGTCCTCGGCGGTCTGTCTTTCCTGGCAGTCGCCGCGCCGGTTTCCGCCGCGGATCTGATAGAGGTCTACCAGCGGGCGGTGCAGAACGACCCCCTGATCCGTGAAGCTGACGCCAATCGCCTCGCCAGCCGCGAATCGAAACCGCAGGCACTGGCAGCGCTGCTGCCTCAGCTCAATGCCAGCGGGTCGTATGGGCGGGCCGAATCGGACGGATCCAGTGTTTTCCCCGTCAACGTCGTTGATCCCATCACCGGCGAGAACCGGATCGAAGTCCTGAACCGCGCCACTGAACAGACGCTGGATTCGAC
>CAZBKC010000366.1:0-3904 GCA_964492345.1 uncultured Steroidobacter sp.
GAGTCTGCGCCTGCAGTACAAGCCGATGGTCCAGTTCATCTGGTTCGGCGCATTCACGATGGCATTCGGCGGCCTGATCGCAGCGATGGATCGTCGCTACCGCTCGCGCGTCACCGCCGATGCCGCTGTATCGAGCGCCACCGGCGTCAAGGCAGCGTAGCGGTCATGTGGCGATACCTGATTCCGGTCGGTCTGCTGACTGCACTCGTCGCGTTCTTTTTCGTCGGTCTCGGCCGTGACAAGGAGACGCTGCCATCGCCGCTGATCGGCAAGCCGGCACCGCAGTTCTCCCTGCCCAGCGTCGGCGGCAACACACCCACCGTCTCGACCAGCGACTTCGCCGGTCGTCCTTACGTACTCAACGTCTGGGCCACCTGGTGCGTCGGCTGTCGTCAGGAGCATGAAGCACTGCTGCAGATCGCCAGCCGCGGCGAGGTCCCCATCGTCGGCCTCAACTGGAAGGACGACATGGAACTGGCACAGGAGTGGCTCAAGCAGTTGGGGAATCCGTATGTGGCGACTGCATTCGACGAGGAAGGGCGCGTGGCGATCGATTGGGGCGTGTACGGCGCGCCCGAGACGTTCCTGATCGATGCGTCGGGCAAGGTGATCTACAAGCACATCGCACCGATGACGCTGGAGATCTGGGAACGCGAGTTCCTGCCGCTCGTCAAGGTGCGCGAATGAAAGCCTGTGTCGTGGCGATGATCCTGCTGCTGATTGCGCCGCTGTCGCAGGCGATCGATACGGCGCCTGCGTTCAGCGATCCGGTACAGCAAGGACGTTACGAGCGGCTCGCCCGCGAGCTGCGCTGCCTGCAGTGCCGCAGCGAAACGATTGCCGATTCCAATGCATCGCTGGCCGAAGATCTGCGTCGGCAGTTGCGCGAACTGATCGCCGCGGGCAAAAGCGACGCAGAGATCATGACCTACATGACGGACCGATACGGTGACTACGTCCGCTACCGTCCGCCCGTGAAATCCAGTACCTGGTTGTTGTGGGCCGCGCCGGTGCTGCTTGTCGTCATTGGAATCATCGCCGTATTCGTCGTCATCGCGCGCAAGTCGAAGCTGCCGGATGACGATCTGCCGGCAGACGACCGGGCGCGCACCGGTATGGGTGACGCATGACGGCGTTCGCGGTCGTCTGTGCGGCAATGCTGCTCGTCACGCTGGTCTGGACCACACTGCCTCTGTGGCGGCTGCGTCCCACCGTGGATGTCCTTGCCACGCGTGCAGAACGCCGCATCTCCAGTGCAGTGGTCGTGCTTGCCGTAACGGCATCGGCTGCCGGTCTGTATGCGTACCTGAGCAACTGGGACTGGAAGGCCGAGGAGACTGCCAGCGTTCAGGGCGCGGAAGTCGACAGGATGCTGGCGCAGCTCGAGTCGAAGCTCGCTGCGAATCCCGAGGACATTCAAGGCTGGCTGCTGCTTGGCCGCTCCTACGTGGCCCTGGAGAAATTTCCGCGAGCCGTGGAGGCGTATCAGCGCGCCTACGATCTCAGTCGGGGCGACAACATCGAGGCGATCATCGGCCTGGGCGAATCCCTGGCGCTGCTCGATCAGGCGTCGCTGAACGGACGCGCGGGCGAGTTGTTCGATGCAGCGCTGCAACGGGCGCCGAATCATCCGAAGGCGCTCTGGTACGGCAGCATCGCGGCGCTGCGGGCCGGCGATCTGCAGCTCGGTCGCGATCGGTTGCAGGCGCTGCTTGCGCAGGAACCACCGGCGCAATTGCGTACGATTCTCGAACAGCAGATCCAGGATCTGAATCAGCAGATCGGTGAAGCAGGCGAGGGCGGGGTTGCCGCAACAACGCCTGCGGCGCCAGCGCAGAAGCGTGCGATCCAGGTGTCTGTATCGATCGCGCCTCATGTCCAGCAACAGATCAAGGGACCCACGCCCCTCTTTGTCCTCGCGCGGGATCCTGCAGCGCCTGGCCCGCCACTGGCCGTGCAGAGACGCAACTCGACGCAGGCGCCGCTCACGCTCGAACTGAGCGAAGCCGATGCCATGATGCCGACACGGACCCTGGCGTCAGCTTCACGCGTTCAGGTCATTGCACGCCTGTCCCTGTCCGGTGCGCCCCAGCAGCGCAGCGGCGATTTTTACGGGCAAGCCGACTATGAATTCGGCAAGGACACAGGCACATTGCAGATCGTGATCGATCGCACCGTTCCCTGATATGGAAGTGAACAGTGAACAGCGGACGGCCCCGCGGGATTCCCATTCGGTCACGGACAGTGAAGGAGCTGCACTTTATTGTCCGTCGCGCAGCGCGACCGCACCTCTGACTAACCGCTAACCGCTAACCGCTAACCGCCATCCGCTTCTTTCATGTCAGCCACCGAAAAGATTTCATTCGCCGGACAGCCATGGATGGTCCCGGCCTTCATCCGGGTCCTGCGCAGCAAGAAGCCATTCGTGGCGCCAGCGGGCACCGTCGTGACGCCGATCGAGCTGGAAGCACGGCGCGTTCGCCTGTCAGAGAGCCACCTGCGCAAGTATCGCGAAGTCTGCGGCGTTCCGGCGTCAGCCTATCTGCCGCCTGCGTATCTGCACGCCGTTGCGATGCCCATGCACATGCAGTTGTTCATCGCGCGCGGCTTCCCCGTCAAGGTGCTCGGGCTCATTCACCTGCGCAACACGATCCGCGTGTTCAAAGCCATCGATACGCGTGTGCCGCTGCGACTGACCGTTCATTTCGACACGCTGCGACTCACCGACGCAGGCCAGGAGTACGACTTCACCACCCGCTACGAGCGGGACGGCGAACTCGTCTGGGAGGAAGTCAGCACCATGTTCGCGCGCGGTACCCAGCCCACGAAAGTCGAAGGCGGCGGCGGCAAGCGTCCGTCCATCGAGCGATCGAATCATCCGGGGCAGGGGACGCAGACGGATACGCTCGACATCGCTGCGAACACCGGCTGGCGTTATGCGCGTGTCTCCGGCGATTTCAATCCGATTCACCTGACGGCGCGCACTGCGGCGATGTACGGCTTCAAGCAGGCCGTGGCGCACGGCATGTGGTCGCTCGGTCGTTGCCTTGGTTCCGCGTCGGCGCAACTCCCCGCGGACGGCATGCAGATCGACACGCAGTTCAAGCTGCCGGTGTATCTGCCGTCGCAGGCACTGGCGCGTACCTGGCCCGTCGACAACGGCGTCGACATTGCCATGTGCACCATGCGCGGCGATCGCCTGCACCTGGCCATGCAGGTGCGCAAGCTGGCCTGAATCTCCGCTGCAAAATACCTCCGTCACTTCGTCACCCCGTCACAGTCATCACAATGGATCTCCTCACCGGCATCGAATCCCGCACTTCCGCCGCCAAGCTCACCGAACCCGCGCCGACGCGCGAACACATCGAACGCATCATCGGTGCCGGGACGCGGGCGCCGGATCATGGCCGGCTGCGACCCTGGCGTTTCGTCGTATTGCAGGCAGAGGCGCGCCGGACGCTCGCGGACGCCATGGCAGACATGCTGCGCCGGAAGAATCCCGAAGCCACGGCCGAGGATCTTGATGGCGAACGTCGCAAACCGATGCGCGCGCCGACCATCATCGTCGTGGCCGCGCATATCACGAAGGGCAAGATTCCCGAAGTCGAACAGCTGCTGGCTGTCGGTGCGGCTGTCCAGAACATGATGCTGGCGGCACAGGCTTTGGGGTATGGCGCCATGTGGAAGACTGGTGGTGCGGCGTACGATGCCGGCGTCAAACAGACGCTCGGTCTGGCGGCCGACGATCACATCGTCGCGCTTCTCTACCTCGGCACGACTGTCGTACCCGGTCCCCTGGTACCCGCGCCGACGGAGGGCATCGTCCGCTGGCTCTGAGGGAGGCGTGCCTTAGGACCAATGTCACTTACTTAACGAGTTGACGGTTGACAGTTGGCGGTTGACG
>CAZBKC010000367.1:0-3901 GCA_964492345.1 uncultured Steroidobacter sp.
AAGGCATTTTTCTGGCCGTCAACCGCCAACTGTCAACCGTCAACTCGTTAAGCAAGTGACATTGGGCATAACCTCGCGATATCGATCGCGCCTTAAGAAACTTTGACGTAGCCGCTGCGGGATTCTCGTTCAGAATCCCGCGTCGACTCGTCGAAGAATGAATGCAATCGGGGGACAGGCATGAAAAGCGGTATCCGGCGTCCTGCGTCATCGACCGTCCTGAGCCGTCGCTCCCTGTTGCAATCCGCTGCACTGATGGGCGTTGCCGCTTCATTTCCCAGGCTGTCGTCAGCCGGCAGTGCGCCGCGTGTCGAAACCACAGCGGGCGTGATCGAAGGAACGCAAGTCGATGGCGTCCGCACGTTCAAGGGCGTTCCCTACGGCGCACCCACCGGCGGCAAGGCACGTTTCCGTGCGCCGCAGCCGGCAGCGAAATGGACTGGCGTCCGGCAGGCCGTTGAATACGGACCGGCGGCGCCGCAGGGCGCATCGATGCTGCCCGCATCGTCACAGCCGACCGGCCTGTCGCTGGTGGGTGACGGCGCAACGTTCTCCGAGGACTGCCTCTATCTGAATGTCTGGACGCCGGCGCTCGACAATGCGAAGCGTCCGGTGATGGTGTGGCTGCATGGCGGTGGATTCTCTTCCGGTTCCGGCGCCTCGCCGCTGTACGACGGCGCCAACCTGGCTCGCCATCACGACGTGGTCGTGCTGACCATCAATCATCGCCTCAACGTGTTCGGCTATCTGGATCTCGGCGCCATCGGCGGCGCCGACTACGCGGACAGCTCCACCGCCGGCATGCACGACATCATCCTCGCGCTGCGCTGGGTGAGGCAGAACATTGCCAGCTTCGGCGGCGATCCTGGTTGCGTCACGATCTTCGGCGAGAGCGGCGGCGGCCGTAAGGTCAGCGTGCTCATGGCGATGCCGCCGGCACAGGGACTGTTTCATCGCGCCATCGTGCAGAGCGGCTCCGCCTTGCGCATGGATGTGCCGGCGATCGGTGCGGAACGCACGAAGAACTTTCTGGCGGCCCTGGATCTGGCGCCGGCCAGCTTCGACAGGATCTTTACCTTGCCGCCTGAAGCATTGCTGACGGCTGCCAACAAGGTCGCGCGTAGCAACGGACAGTTCCGGCCGACGACCGGTGCGCCGTCGTTGCCGCAGCATCCGTTCGATCCCGCGGCGCCCACCATGTCGGCGAGTGTCCCGATGATGATCGGCACGAATCTCACCGAAGCCTCGTTCGCGCTGGGCCGCGATCCGAAAGTGCTGGCGATGGACGAGACGGGCGTGCTCGAACGCATCAAGGCGGTGGTGCCCGAGGCAGAAGCGGCGAAAGTCCTCGAGACCTACAAGCGCGCGTATCCCGGCCTGTTGCCGAGCGATCTGCTGTTTCGTGTGCAGACGGATCGTGGCTACTTCCTCGACTCCACGATCCAGGCTGGCCGCAAGGCCGATCTCAAACAGGCGCCGGCCTTCCTGTATTCGTTCTACTGGATGCAGCCGCTCGCACCGGGGCGCGTGCATTCGCCGCACGGCTCGGAGATCGCGTTTGCCTTCGGCAACCTCGCGCTCGCACGCGGCGAGAATCCACAGGCGCTCGCGGCAACCATGTCGGCTGCCTGGACGAGCTTCGCGCGCACGGGCGACCCGGGGACGCGTTCGCTGCCGTGGCCGGCGTACGACTCGACGACGCGGCCCACCATGATTTTCGATCGACACTCGCGCGTCGAAAGCGATCCGCGCGGCGAACTGCGCCAGCTGATGCTCGGCTTCGGCTCGCAGCAGTACGCGGAGCGCGAGATCGCACCGTTCTGAAGAGTGGTCCGCCGCGCGGTAGCATGTGCCGGATTTGATCGGGAAACCGGCTGCGGTACCACACTGGCAGGAGAGAAGGACATGTCATCGATCAATCGTCGTGATGTTTTGAAAGCCGCCGGCGTTACAGCAGCAGGCGTCGCGCTGGTGCCTGCTGCGGTGTTTGCCGATGGCGATCCGTCCATCGCCACCACGACAGCAGGCAAGGTTCGTGGCAGGACCGAGGACGGCATTCACGTCTTCAAGGGCGTGCGCTACGGCGCCGACACCGCAACGACGCGATTCCAGGCACCGCGTGCACCGCAACCCTGGTCGGGCGTCGTCGATGCATTCGACTACGGCAATCAGACGCCACAGATCGCCGGCGGTGACGGCGGCGGACTGTTCAAGTCCTGGGCGAACCGCAAGTCCGACAGCGAGGACTGCCTGTTCCTCAACGTGTGGACGCCGGGCCTGCGCGACGGCAGAAAGCGCCCGGTCATGGTGTGGTTCCACGGCGGCGGCTTCTCCAGCGGCTCCGGAGCGAGCCACGGCTACGATGGCGTGCGGCTCGCGAAGCGCGGCGATGTCGTCGTCGTCACGGTGAACCATCGCCTGAATGTGTTCGGCCATCTGTATCTCGCCGGGATCGGCGGCGAGAGGTACGCCGACTCGGGCAACGTCGGCATCCTGGATCTGGTGCTCTCGCTGCAATGGGTGCGTGACAACATCGCCGAGTTCGGCGGCGATCCCGCCACCGTGATGATCTTTGGCGAATCCGGTGGCGGCGCGAAGGTGACGACACTGATGGCGATGCCCGCGGCGCGAGGACTGTTTCATCGCGCGGCCGTGCAGAGCGGCGCATGGCTGCTGTTCAACGAGCCGGAGCCATCGACGAAAGTGGCTTCGGCCCTCATCGCCGAACTCGGACTCACGCCGCAGACGCTGGATCGCATCCAGACGCTGCCGATCGCAACCGTTCAACAGGCGGCCGGCAAGGCGAGTCGTGCAGCGATGGGTGGAATGTGGGGCCCCGTGATCGACAGCCGGAATCTCATGCGACATCCGTTCACGCCCGACGCACCGCCGGAATCGCGGAACGTGCCGCTGCTGATCGGCTTCAATCGCACCGAGAGCACGCTGCTGGTCGGTCCGCGCGATCCGGCTTACTTCGATCTCACCTGGGAAACTTTGCCCGGAAAACTGGCGCCGTTGCTGCCCGGCATCGATACGCCGCAGATCATCGGCGAGTACCGCAAACTGCATCCGCAGTACAACGCGAGCGATCTGTTCTTTGCCGCCACCACCGATTCGCGCTTCGTACGCGCACACGTTGCGCAGGCCGAACGCAAGGCGCAGCAGGGCGGGGCGCCCGCGTATCTCTACATGCTGGACTGGGACACGCCGGTCGACGGCGGCAAGTGGCGCTCGCCGCACGCGCTGGAGATCGGCTTCGTGTTCGACAACGTGGCGAAGTCGGCATCGATGTCGGGCGTCGGCCCCGAACAGCAGCGCATCGCCGATCTCATGAGCACGGCGTGGATTGCCTTCGCGCGCACCGGCAACCCGAACAACGGGCTGCTGCCGAAGTGGCCGGCCTATGACGTGAAGTCACGTCCATCGCTGGTATTCGATGTACAGCCGGCAGTGGTGAACGATGTTCGCGGCACGGAACGCCGGTGGTTCGATGCGATGAAGATGGGTGCGAACGGCTGAGGAAGCAAAGAACTCCACGGGGGTCACGGGGAAGCACGGGGTCGGAAGAAAAAGCCGTAATTCTTGTCCCCGTGTCCCCCGTGGAGATCTTCTTCTGGCTGCGAAGGCTCAGCGCTCCCACCCCGATCCCGTCCCATACGGCAGGTTGTGCATCACGGCTTCGATGTGCTGGATCCTGCCGTCGTCGATCTTGAACCATTCCATCAGCAGCAGCGTGCGCGGCTCGCGCAGGCGGGCGGCGACCTGCGGGTTTGTCGTGATGGCGGTGTCATCGCTCTTCGTTTCGCCCGGAATGCCGAAGGTGATGATCGAGACGACGATGCCGCGCTCCGGATCGACGATCGGGAAGCGGCGGTTGTCGACGCTCTTGATGTAGGTCAGC
>CAZBKC010000368.1:0-3886 GCA_964492345.1 uncultured Steroidobacter sp.
AGCCGGAGCGAGACAGCTGCGCGCTTCTATACATCCGTCACTCGTCACTCGTCACACATCACTCGTCACTCTCCTCGGCAGATGCACTTCCGCAATCATGCAGCGGACACTACCGCCGCCGAGCCGTTCGATAGTGGGAATGTCGGCACTGACGATGGTTTCGCCGCGTGCAGTGAGCACCGCGAACTGCGAAGGATCGAGGGAATTGCGTGCACATTGCGACATTGCGATCACGGATGCACCGGACTGCGTGCGCAGCTCCAGCATGTTGCCCGCGAAGTTCTGCATCTGTTCGAGGGTGAGATCGACGATGACACGGCCGCTGGATTCCAGCAGCCTGACCACGGCTTCACGGCGCGAAGGCTCGATGCAGGCACTGCAGATCGCCGCAAAGCACTCACCCACCGACATCAGTACGTTGGTGTGATAGATGGACGCGCCGGATGCATCGAAGGCCTCGAATGCAACGACGTCGTAGTCGAGGCGTTGGGCAAACTCACCCAGCACATCCATGTCGGTGCGCGCAGAGAGGCAGGCATAAGCCACATGGTTGCGACGATCCAGAACCAGGCTGCCGGTACCTTCCAGGAACTTGTCTTCAACCTCGCGATGCGTCAGATCGACGGTGCGTGCGACGTGAAAGCCGTGCTGTCGATCCAGAATTTCAAGAATATCGAGTCGCCGTTCGAGGCGCCGGTTGGGCGCGAGCATGGGGTACAGCACCACGGTGCCATCGGCATGGAAGCTGACCCAGTTGTTGGGAAAGATGGAATCGGGTGTGTGCGGATCGGGTGTGTCGTCGAAGACGTGAACCGTCACACCCGCACTTCGCAATGACTCCACCAGCGCATCGAACTCATGAAGCGCGGACGCCTGCGACTGATCGGCATCCTGTGCGCCTTCGATTTGCTGGAAACGATTGGAGGCTACGGTCTGGACGTTTCCGGCAAAGCGCACCGGACGGATCATCAGGACGTCGGAAGTCGTTTGCGGTTCGGTCATGACGCGGCAAGGATGCTTGGACCGCCTCGGCCGTTCAACGCGCTCGCGGGTTTTCCAGACTTGCCGAGCAACGCACAGGCTCCTACACTCATACCAGACATCCGTCTGGTATCGATTTTCCATGCTCGACCTCAGCTCCAAGCAGTTGGAAGTATTGGCTTTTATTGAGCAGTTCATGGCCGCCCATGGATTGCCGCCGACCCGTGGGGAAATCGCCACCGGCCTGGGACTGAAAAATCGCCAGGGCATCGATCAGCACCTGCGGGCGCTGGCGACGAAGGGGGCAATCCAGCTGACGCCAGGCATTTCGCGAGGCATCAGGTTGCCCGCGATTCGCGAGCGGACGCGCCTGCAAACGGTCGAGGCCGGCCTTCCCCTGCTCGGCCGTATCGCAGCAGGCTCGCCGATCCTTGCAGAGAGCAATGTCGAGGATCGCATTCGGATCGAGCCTTCGCTGTTTCGACCCCGCGCTCATTTCCTGCTGCGGGTGCGTGGCGACAGCATGAAGGACGCCGACATTCTCGATCGCGATCTGCTGGCCGTACATCGGACCTCGCAGGTGAGTGACGGGCAGATCGTCGTCGCCCGCATCGGCGATGAAGCCACGGTGAAGTATTACCGTCGCCAGGGAGATCGGGTGCGGCTGGAACCGGCCAACGCCGCCTATCAGCCCATCGATATCGATCTGCAGCAGCAGGAACTCACGATCGAAGGATTGGCCGTGGGCATCATTCGCACAGGACTCACGCGCCCGCAATGAACTGCCATGAATCGCGCGGAGACTCTCGAACAGCTCACACGGCTGTGCAATCTCAATCGCGAAGGCGTCGCGCCGCCCGCGATCGAAGCCAGTGGCTTCACCGAGCTTGATGCCAGACTGCCGAACGGGGGTTGGCAGAGCGGCACCGTCGTCGAACTGATGCCGGTGGAAGTCGGCATCGGCGAACTGAGCTTGCTGATGCCGGCACTGGCAAGGATTACCCACGGTGAACGCTACGTCGCCTTGGTCTCGCCTCCCTATATCCCGTTTGCCCCGGCACTGAACAATCACGGCGTACGGCTCGAGCGTCTTTTGATCATTCGCGCAGAAAAGAACACGGATGCTCTCTGGGCCATCGAACAAACGTTGCGATGCAGGTCCTTCGGCGCCGTGCTCGGCTGGCCGGAATCGATCCGCGATCGCGATGTACGGCGACTGCAGCTCGCCGCAGAAGCGGGTCGCAGCACGGGATTCATCTATCGTCCGCCACATGCCGCACACGAGGCTTCGCCGGCGGCCGTACGCATGCGGCTGCATCCAGATGCACAGGGATTGGCGATCGAAGTATTCAAATGCCGAGGCGCGCGCAGCGGATTTGCAGTGACCGTCAATGTGGCCAGAAGGCCAACGGGTTCGTCAGTCGAAGGGCTGACACCGTTCTGCTCTGGCCAGCTGCCAGTCGCCAGTGGCCAGTAGCCTGTCACATGTTGTGGCTCTGCATCTGTCTGCCCCAGTTGCCCCTGGAAGCTTTGCAGCCCGAAGAATCCACCGACGCCGTCGTGATCACGGCCTGCGAAGGCAATGTGCGATGGGTCATCACCTGCAATGCGACGGCAGAGCGTGCGAGCCTGAAGGCGCCGATGAATTACACGCTGGCGCAGGCCATCCAGCCGCGACTGACGATGCTGAATCGCAGGGTCCGCGCGGAACAGGCCGCGCTGGAACGGCTGGCAGGCTGGGCTTATCAATTCAGCAGCACGGTCATCCTGGGAGACATTCCCGAAGAGCTGCGACTGGCGCGAACCTCCTGCCTGTGGCTAGAGATCGAAGCCAGCCTCACGCTGTTCGACGGCTTCCGCAACTTCATCGAGCGGGTCGAGCGTGAACTCCAGCAGCTCGGTTACAGCTATCAGCTGGGCATCGGTCCGACACTCGAAGGCGCTGCACTCCTCGCCCGTGCGGGCATACGCCTGGCCGTCACCTCGCCCCACGCGCTGTTTGCACGCATCCGCAATCTGTCGCTGGGGCAGCTGACCCTCGCTCCGGAGATTGCACGTCAACTGCACACCGCAGGGATACGAACGCTGGGCCTGCTGCTCGAACTGCCGCGCGAATCGATCGCGAAACGATTCGGCCCCGACGTCAGCAACTTTCTCGACCGGCTCATGGGGATCGTTCCCGATCCGCGCAGCGCCTTTCGGCTCCCGGAAAAATACGCAGCGCATTTCGAATTCGAGTTCGAAGTCCACAGCACCGAAGCGCTGCTGTTTCCCTTGCGACGCATGCTGCAGGAGTTCTGCGGTTACTTGCGCGGCCGCGACACGGGCACACAAGGCTTCGCAATCGTATTCGGCCATCGGGGTGCCGCCGACACCCGGCTCCCTATCGGTTCCTCCACGCCGGAGCGCAGCGTGGAGCGATTCCTGGCGCTGATCCGCGAACGCATGCATCACCTGGAACTGCCGGAACCCACGCTCTCGCTCAGCATCCTCGCCGACTCCTTCGCATCGCCCAGTGCATTACAGAGCGATCTGCTGAACCGCTCACTGCTGCAGACAGAGGATCTGTCACACACCCTCGATCGCATCGCTATGCGCGTCGGCGAGGAGAATGTGCACTACGTCCACTCCGAGGCCGATCATCGGCCCGAGAAAACCTGGGCGCCGGCAACGCCTGATGGAAAATTCCCGCCGCTGAATTTTCCGGATCGGCCGCTATGGCTGCTGCCGGAGCCGCGCGCCATGGAATCTTCCTCGCTGCCCGGCATGACGTCCGCGCCGGAACGCATCGAATCAGGCTGGTGGGACGATGGCGATGTGCAACGCGACTACTACGTCGTGCGCATGAGTCAGGGCCCGGATCTGTGGGTCTTTCGGGACCTGCAGACTTCCCAGTGGTATCTGC
>CAZBKC010000369.1:0-3863 GCA_964492345.1 uncultured Steroidobacter sp.
GATCGAAGCCCACGGGGGCCGGTTTTCTCTGGAGAATCGCCCGGACGGCGGGCTGGCGGCGACCTTGTGGATTCCCGCGATCGAACCGGCGTAAGGAGAGAAGCGGTTGGCGGTTGGCGGTTAGCGGATAGTCGGAAACGTTGGCACGTCTTAATCGTTTCGAGGTGGTGTCCTTCGGCCAACGGCGCCCATGCATGCCCGGCTCTGAACTAACCGCCAACCGCTAACCGCCAACCGCTTCTTTGTTGCAGTGGCCGAATGTCCTGCCTGACAATACTCGCAAACAACCAACTGCTCAGCCGCTTGCATGGTCGCCAATCCGGAAAGCGTCGATACCCTCGGGACGACGGGCCAGTGGAACCTCGTCGCGCTGACCAAGTTCCGCGCGCCGCGCGTACGGCGCGACATCCTGACGCGACCGGCACTGCTCGATCGTCTGGCGCGGTCCATCGACGAACACCCGGTCACCCTCGTCTGTGCGCCGGGCGGCTGCGGCAAGACGACGCTGCTGGCGCAATGGATGGCCGATCCGCCGCCCGAGACGACGGCGTTGTGGCTGACCATCGACAACGACGACAACGACACCAATCGTTTCTTCGCTGCGCTGCTGCAGGTGCTGGAACCGCTGGAACTCATCTGGGACGCCGATCCCCGCGCGCTGGTCGACAGCGTTGCGGCGTCGCGGGCGCAGATGCGGGCCGCGCTGGCTGCTCTCGTCAATGCGCTGTGCACGAGTGTGACGCGACGCATCGTCATCGTTCTCGACGATCTGCATCGCATCGAAAAAAATGAAGCCTACGAACTGCTCGATTCGCTGATCGAGCGATTGCCTGACCATGTGAGCATCGTGCTCGGTACGCGAGTCGAACCTCCGCTGTCGCTGGCACGCTGGCATGCGTACGGCGAGCTGGGCTGGTTTACGCCAGCGGACCTGCAGTTCACCGCCGAGGATGCGGCCGCGCTCGCGATGGCGAAGTTCGGCAAGATGCTCGATGCGGCGGCGGTGCAGGAAGCGATGCAGCGAACGCAGGGATGGGCCGCCGGACTGCTGCTCGTCCTGCAATCGCGAGCCGCGGGTCCGGCCCCGGGAGCGCCGGCGCGGGCCGACCGCAACGAATCCAACCGGCACCTGTTCGCCTATCTCGCCCAGGAAGTGCTCGACGAACTGCCGCCGGATCTGCAGGACTTCGTACTGCGCAGTTCGATCCTGATCGAACTGAGCCCGTACCTGTGTTCGGTGCTGACCGGGCGCACCGATGCGCGGCAGGTGCTGGAATCGCTGTATCGGCGCAACCTGTTTCTCACGGCGGTCGACGAACTGGCGCCGGTGCTGCGCTTCCACGATCTGTTCCGCGAATTCCTCGAAGCCGAACTGGCGCGTCGCCATCCCGACCTGAAGCGCGAGCTGCACGAGCTGACGGCGAAGGTCGAGCGCACGCAGTCGCGCGCCATCTATCACCTGCTGGTGGCGCAGCGCTGGGAAGAGGCCATGGCCCGCATCGCCGAGGCGGCGCAGGAACGGCTGGCGCACGGCGGCATTGCCACGGTGGAACGCTGGATCGATGCCATTCCCGAACACGTGCGTGCCGGCAACGCCCGTATCCGTTACATCCGCGGGACGTGCGCATGGTTCCGTCTGGACTGGCCGCGGGCGCGGCGCGAACTGACGCCGGCGGTGGACGGACTGACCGCCGCCGACCAACTGTCCGATCGCGTCACCGCGCTGTTCCACCTGGTCGATGCCCTGAACTCGTCCGGCGCCCGCGAGGAAGCGCGTGTGCGGATCGAGCAGGCCGCGCAATTGCCGCTCGATTCGTTCGGCAAGGCCGAGCTGGCGTTGCAGCGGGCCTGGTGCATCACGCCGATCGGCGATCTCGCTGCCGTCGCGCGGCACATGCGCGAGTTCGTGGAACAGGCCGAAGCCGACCCGGCGACGATCTGTTCCGCCACCGCCGATCGCATCCACTGCGTGCTGATCGGCATGCCCGGCATCGCCGAAACGTTCGAGCGTTTCTTCCGGGCCTTCCAGCAGGTGCGCAGTACACAGGCACTGCCGTGGTACATCTCGGCGCTCACCGTCGGCGCGTGGGCACACCTGTGGCACGGCAGGCGCGCCGAACTGCTCGATCTGATGAGCCAGGCGGAGGTGGTGCAGCACCAGTTCGGCGGCGTACGTCTGGCGATCGAGCGGCTGGGCCAGTTGCGCGCCATTGCCAGCATGGTGCTCGGCGATCACGAACGCGGCATCGCCACCATGCACGCGCACATCAAGGGACTGCAGAGCGCCGAGCTGGCCGGTCACAGCGTCGTGTGGTTGCGCGGCTATCGTCACGCGCTGGGTCGTGCCTGCTGGGCCACTGGAAATCTGACCGGATTCCGCGAGGTGCTGCCGTATCTGGTCGCGCCGGTGAGCCCGGGCGAATGGCCCTTCACTCACAGCGCGGCGGCCGTGGTGCGCGGGCTCGATGCGATGTTCGACAAGGACTGGCGTCGCGCCGAAGCCGCGTTGCGCGAGGCACTGACGACCTACGATCAGTGCCGCATGCCGATGATCTATGCCGATGCGCGCATCAATCTCGCGTACGCGCTGCTGATGCTGGGTCGCAAGCCCGAGGCATGGAGCATTTTCCAGCCGGCGTACGAGGAAGTCCTCCGCGAACACGCCGTCGGTCTGCTGTTGCTGGAGTCGCGCAAGGTGGTCGATGACCTGCTGGACATCGTGCCGCAGCAGCAGAAGAAGTCTGCCGGGCACATGCAGCTGCTGGAAACGCTCGGCCGCTGGATCGAGCTGCCGACCGCGGAGCCGGCCGGGAAGAAGGGCCTGCTCGCCGTGCTGTCGGATCGCGAACGCGAAGTGCTCGGCGAGGTAGCCGCCGGCGCGAGCAACAAGCACATTGCACGCACGCTTTCGCTCAGCCTGCACACGGTGAAGCGGCACATCGCCAACATTCTCGACAAGCTCGACTGCGATTCGCGCGGCCAGGCGGCCGACCTGTTCCGCCGGCACTCCTGACGAAGCGGCGCAGTCACGTCGCGAGGGTCGCTATCCGGCTTTCGTGCCTTGTGCGACACCGGCCACCCTTGTCACTCTTGCCCTGCCGGTAAACGCGCCGGCGACCGAAACGACAGCGACGGGGATTCCATGGATCGAACAGCAGCGCTGGGGCGTCTGGGTCTGACCGGCAATGAAGATGCGGCGGGAGTGACCCGTGCGTATGGCCAACGGCTCTCGACAGTGCAGGAAAAGCTCGTCACCGCGCAGACCGATGCGGAGCGCGCCCAGCATCAGACGGCATTGTCGGGTCTCGTCGAGGCTTACGAGTACCTGACGGAGTCCGGCCGCTTCACGCGGGCGTCCGTCGACGATGCCGGCGCAACCGTGTTGCGGGACGGCAGCACGCCCCCGCCAGCGTCGATCCATGCGACCCAGGTGCGCATGGGTACGGGCGCCGTGCTGTCGGGCCGGCTGGAAATCGGCGAATTGCTCGGGCAGGGCGGCATGGGCTACGTCTATGCGGCGCGCGATCGTCTGCGCAACGAGGACGTTGCCATCAAGGTCCTGCGTCAGGACCTGACGTTCAGCACCGCGGCGAAGGAGCGGTTTCTTGCGGAAGCCAGGGTATCGAGCAATCTCTCGCATCAGAATATCGTCCGCGTCTACGACGTCGGCGAGGCAGGCGGTCATTACTACCTGTCGATGGAGCGGCTCAAGGGCCAGACGCTGCGGCAGCGCATCGAGGAATACAGCCGGGCCGGGCGCGCTTTCAGTGTTACCGAAGTCACCGGGATCGCGCGTCAGCTCATCGACGCATTGCGCTACGCGCATCGCTACATCGTGCATCGCGATCTCAAGCCGGAAAACA
>CAZBKC010000370.1:0-3859 GCA_964492345.1 uncultured Steroidobacter sp.
CTCGAGCAGATCGTTGATGCCCACGATCTCGATGTCCGGAAAATTCTGCGTGGCTGCGCGAAACACCATGCGCCCGATGCGACCGAACCCGTTGATACCGACTTTGATGGGCATATTCGTTCCTCTCCAGGAAGGTACTAGGCGCTAGGCGCTAGGCACTAGCCGGAAACGATTCCGCTACCTTCCGTACTCTGGACTAGCACCTAGGGCCTAGAGCCTAGGGCCTTATTTCTCACTCAGTACCCGCTCCACGGTCGCGACGACATTGTCCACCGTGAAGCCGAAATGCCTGAACAGATCCTTGCCGACGCCCGACGCGCCGAAGCTGTGCATTGCGACGATGGCGCCGCGCGGACCGACGTAGCGCCACCAGGTGTCCGGCGCCGCGGCTTCGACAGCTACCCGCCTGTCGACCGCCGACGGCAGCACCCGTTCGCGATACGCAGCATCCTGGGCGTCGAACACATTGTTGCTCGGCATCGAGACGACGCGCACGCGACGGCCTTTCTGCTGCAGCGCACGGGCCGCGTCCATGGCAATGCCGACTTCGGACCCTGTCGCGATCAGGATCGCCTCAGGCGTTCCTTCGCAGTCCTGCAGCACGTAGCCGCCGCGGCGCACGGCTTCGACCTGCTCGATCGAGCGCGTCTGCGCCGGCAATCCCTGGCGTGTCAGTGCGAGCACCGTCGGACCGTTGCGACGTTCGATCGCATCGGCCCACGCGACGGCCGTTTCAAGCGTGTCGCAGGGACGCCAGACCGTCATGTTCGGAATGATGCGCAAGCTCGGCAGGTGTTCGACCGGCTGATGCGTCGGACCGTCTTCGCCAAGCCCGATCGAATCATGCGTCATGACGTAGACGACCCGCTGCTTCATCAGGGCCGACATGCGCATGCCATTGCGCGCGTAATCGGAGAACACCAGGAATGTGCCGCCGTAGGGGATTTCACCGCCGTGCAGCGCCACGCCGTTCATGATCGCGGCCATGCCGAACTCACGAACACCGTAGTGCAGGTAGTTGCCCGAAGCATCGCCGGCCGTCAGCGATTTCGAATCCTTGCGGTTCGTGTTGTTCGAACCGGTGAGATCGGCCGAGCCACCGAACAGCTCCGGCAGGGCCGGGCCGTAGGCGTTCAGGGTCTGCTGCGAAGACTGCCGCGTCGCCAGGTTGCCGCCGGCCGCGGCCACCTGGGCGACATAGTTGCGTACGACTTCCGGCCAGTTCCCCGGCAGATCGCCCTTCATGCGGCGCTGGAACTGCGCCGCCAGTTCAGGGAACTGCGCGGCGTAAGCCTGGAACCGGGCCTGCCAGCCCGCCTCGGCCTTCTGTCCGCGTTCGCGTGCATCCCAGCCGCGACGGATGTCATCGGGAATCACGAAAGGCTCGTCGTTCCAGCCGATGTGCTTGCGCGTGGCAGCCACTTCATCCGCACCCAGGGCGGCACCATGGGTCGCTTCGGTGCCCTGCTTGTTGGGCGCACCCCAGCCGATCACCGTCTTGCAGCAGATGAGGCTGGGCCGATCGGTCACTGACTTCGACGCAGCTATGGCTGCTTCGATCGCCTTTGGATCGTGGCCGTCGACGTTCGGGACGACATGCCACCCGTAGGCTTCGAAGCGTTTCGGCGTGTCGTCCGTGAACCAGCCATGCACTTCGCCATCGATCGAAATGCCGTTGTCGTCATAGAAGGCGATCAGCTTGCCCAGCCTGAGCGTGCCCGCCAGCGAGCACACCTCGTGCGACACGCCTTCCATGAGGCAGCCGTCGCCGAGAAACACCCAGGTGCGATGGTCGACGATCGCGTGTCCCGGACGATTGAATGTGGCTGCCAGCATTTTTTCCGCCAGCGCCATGCCGACAGCATTCGCCAGACCCTGGCCAAGCGGACCGGTCGTGGTTTCGATACCGAGATGCGAGTCGTGTTCGGGATGTCCCGCCGTATGCGAGCCGAGCTGGCGGAAGGCTTTGATGTCGTCGATCGTGAGCGGATAGCCGGTCAGATGCAGGAGCGAATACAGCAGCATCGACCCATGTCCGTTGGAAACGACGAATCGGTCGCGATCGGCCCACTGCGGATTGCCGGGATTGTGCTTGAGGTGGTCGTTCCACAAGACTTCGGCGATGTCCGCCATGCCCATCGGCATGCCCGGGTGGCCGGAATTGGCCTTCTGAACAGCGTCCATCGACAGGGCCCGGATGGCATTGGCAAGTTGCCTGCGCTGCGATGTCATTAACCGAACCCCTTCGAGAATCCCCGGCTTTCAAGAGCCGCGCATTCTGGACCAAGGGGGCGTCAGCGGCAATGGAACCGCAGTGAATGGATCTGACCAGGAGGCATCGGAACTTCCAGCCACCGTGCGGCGTACCTGAATCCGGCGCGAAGGACCGACGGTCAGCGATCCCGGCAGCGCGGCGAGGAACCTGATCCGCCGGTCCCGGTCCAGAAACTGTGGACACCGTCGCGTTCAGGCGCGGACCGCGACCGCCAGCCCGCGAGCTGCAGTGAGACGGACTGCAAACATTCCTGCGGTACGTTGCGGGGTGCCCGGGCGATTAGAGGTGGTTCACCTTTTGCGGTCGCGGCACGTTGCTACGATTCCGGCCGCAATCGGGCAGCCGAAAGATTATGTCGAGCGCAGATCAAGGACGGGGACGCGCGATGCGCGAACAAGGGCAGCAATGAAGTCGTTCCGCCTCATTCAATTCACCGATACACATTTGTCTGGCGACACGGCTGCGACCATTCGCGGCGTCGCCAGCCTGCCCGCGTTGCGCGCTGTCGTGGCCGATGCACAGCATCGCTGTCACCGTCCCGACGGCATCCTTCTGACGGGCGATCTCGTGCAGGACGATCCGGCGGGATATCCATTGATTCGCCAGGTGTTCGGCTCGTCACCCGTGCCGGTCATGTGTCTTGCCGGCAATCACGATCTGCCCGATCACATGCGCGCTGCGCTGCGCGGGGAACCCTTCAGGATCGGCGGCGAAGTCGAATTCGGCCGCTGGCTCGTGGTGCTGCTCGACACCTGGGTCGAGCACAGCGCAGGCGGGCGCGTCGGCGAGACACAGCTCGCGCGACTGCGCGAAACGCTGCGCAGTCATCGCAATCATCATGTGCTCGTCTGCCTGCATCATCACCCGATCCGGATGCGCAGCGAATGGCTCGACCAGGTCGGCCTCGACGACGCCGACGAGTTCCTGTCGATCGTCCGCACGCACTCGAACGTGCGCGGCGTACTGTGGGGCCACGTGCATCAGTCGCTCGACAGTTTCGTTTCCGGCGTGCGTTTCATGGCGACGCCGGCAACCTGTGCGCAATTCCTGCCGCACAGCGACGAATTCGCGATAGACAACCGTCCTCCCGGCTATCGCGTGCTGGACCTGCTGCCGGACGGCACCATCGCCACCGAAGTGGTCTGGCTGGAAAGCTACGCGCAAAAGCAGGCTGTAGGCTGTAGGCTGTAGCCAGAGAAGATCGTGCAGCCGCGCGATCAACGCACCACGCACTGAATGCGCAAGCTCACCAAGCTCGCGGCCTGGATCCTTCTCGGATCGGCCTACAGCCTACAGCCCACAGCCCACAGCCAGTCGACGCCCCAGGCGTCGACTCTCTGGTCGCTGAAGGGCAAGACCAACACCGTCTACCTGCTCGGCTCGATGCACTTCCTCAAGCCGTCGGATGAGCTGCCCGGAGCGATCGACGCTGCGTATCGCGACGCCGAGCGGCTGGTCATGGAAATCGACATGGACGATCTCGATCCCATCGCCGCGCAGCAGACCACCCTGGACCTCGGCCTGCTGCCCGACGGCGTGACGCTCGAATCCGAACTGGGCAGCGAGGCCTATCAGCAGGTATCG
>CAZBKC010000371.1:0-3843 GCA_964492345.1 uncultured Steroidobacter sp.
GGGGGTGCCCAGGACGATTCCGGTTTTAGTTCGGCTTGTATCGGTCAGTCGTGCGATGCCGAAGTCCGTGATCTTGAGCTCATCTGTCTCGGCATTGAACATTATATTAGCCGGTTTGATGTCTCGATGAACCACGTTCTGGCGGTGCGCATAGTGCAGCGCCTCCGCGGTTCTGGCCACGAGGGTCATCACGGTTTTCGGCGGCAGCAGTTTCGTGCTGTCCGTATACGAGCTCAGGTGCTGACCGCGCAGGTATTCCATGGCGATATAGGCCAGACCCTGGTCTTCGCCGGCATCGTAGACGGTGACGATCGCGGGGTGATTGAGGCGTCCAGCCATCTCTGCCTCGCGGAAGAAGCGGGCGCGGGCCTCCTCGAGATCCTGCTCCTCGAACTCATCGGCCAGCGGAATGGCCTTGATCGCGACGACACGATTGATGTTCGGATCGCGGCCGAGATAGACCACGCCCATCGCGCCCTTGCCCAACTCGCGTTCGAGTTCGTAACGGCCCAGTTTTCGACCCAGCGAGGCTGGACGCTGCTCGCCCCAGGGATCCTCGCTCCAGTCTTCGACGCGTGGGGCGGGTGTGGGTGGTCGTGCCTTGGGTTTCTCGACGGTCGGTTCGCGGACAGGGCGATCATCCGCGACCCGGGTACGTCGGGCCCGCAGGTCGCGATAGTTGGGGTCGCGGGTGGCGATATGGCTGTAGACCGCAGCGGCCTTCTGGTTCTGGCGCCGTCGCTCGAAGTCCATGCCGAGGAAATACAGCAGTTCCATCGTCGGGGCATCCAGCGGGCAGCGGCGATAGGTCTCGAACGCCAGATCGAGCTGACCCTGACGCTGGAAGGTCTGCCCCAGCGTGCGCAGGTTGGTGTTGGGATCCGGATTTGCGCCGGACTTCACGTTGGCCCGGCGCACTATTTCGCCCAGGGCATACAGCACATAGCCCGCGATTGCAGCCGCTGCTGGCGCAACGAACTGTACCCACAGGTGGGTCGAGGCCAGCAGGCCCGCCTCCGCGATGCCGAGAATGGCGACCACCAGCACCGTGGCCAGCGCTCCGAGGCCAGGCCCCGCGGCGGGCAGGACCAGGGCTGCGAACAGGATGATGGCCAGCGCAACCAGCCATTCGGCAAGGACCGACGATCCCGGATGCCGAAACGATGCGCCATGCATGATGCTGCTCACGGCGCTCGCCGTGACCACATTCATCGAAGCATTGTTGCCGGCCGCGGTCGCGAACATGCGGTCTGGATCGCTCATGCCCACCAGCACAATCCTGTCGCGCAAGGACGCGGCCGGTATCTCTCCGTTCAGCACCTGGACGTAGGAGTAGTGGGTGAGATTCGGCGAGGCGGCGGGGAAATAGTGGGGGCGTGTCAGCAGCGCACCTTCGATCGGCAGCGACCGGGAGCCGATGTGCGCCGCATCGCGTGAATCGAATGCGGGCTCCGAAGACAGGGCCTTCGCCGCAATGGCCATGGCCAGCGACGGCAGCAGGGCGTTGCCGACTCTTACGGCAGCAGCATCGGTACGAAGGACGCCGTCGCCGTCGGTATCGAGGTGCAGGTGTCCGACGGCCGAAGCACTGTCGGTCACTTGAGCGGGCAGCGGCTGCGACACGCGTGCACTCAGCGCGCTCTTCAATGCCGCGCCCGAACCCGTCGCGAGAAACCGCGTCGGCAGTGCCGCGGTGTCGAGCGCACCGTTCTCGATGCGCACCTCGACGGGCAGCACCACATTGCCGTGAGTCTTCATGGCAGCGGCGAACTGACCTTCGGGGTCGGGCGAATTGCCGCCGGCCCTGAGCAGTTCGCGTAATTGCGTGGCCTGTGCCGAGTCGCCGAGATTCGATGCCCCCAGCAGGGCGAGTGCAGCCCGCACACGTTCCGTTTCCGTTCCCGAGGGGACGGTGGACAATGATGTGGTGAAAGCGACGACGCGCGCGCGTGCCTCATGCAGTTCGTGCAGCAGATCGGCGTGTACGTTGTGCGGCCACGGCCAGGTGCCGAGTTCGGCGATGCTGCGATCGTCGATGTCGATCAGCACGATCTCCCGCGCATCCGGCAGTTTCGACACGCGCTGGGCACGATCGTAGGCTGCGAGTTCCAGAGGCGCGAAGGGTGAGGGCGTGAGAAATGCCCCGATGGCAATCACAGCAGACGCTGCGATGCCACCCGGTAGCCAGGAAAAACGCGCCAGTCTCGATGCCACGGAAACCCCATATTCAAGACCGCGGGAGTATAGACGAACGGCTCATGCCGGATTGCCGGTAGCGTCACACCCTGCGGTCAGAGCGAACTGTGATCTCTCTCACCGAATCCGCGAGCCTGAGGTAGGCTCAGGGTTTCCCCTCGTGCGATCGATCGGTGCCATGGCGAAAACCCGTCAAGTCTACGTATGCGAGCAGTGCGGCAATGAGAGCCTGCAATGGCAGGGGTTGTGTCCATCGTGCGGTGTCGGCGATTCCCTCAGGGCAGTCACCGTGGCGCGCGGCAGCAGCGACCGGAAATCACTCGCGGAATCCAGCAGCACGCCGCAGCGCCTGTCCCAGGTCGTCAATCGAGACGACCCGCGGATCGCGACGGGCCTCGATGAACTCGATCGCGTGCTCGGCGGCGGACTCGTGCTGGGTTCGGTGACGCTGCTCGGCGGCGATCCTGGCATCGGCAAGTCGACCATGCTGTTGCAGGCGGGAGATGCCCTCAGCGCCGCGACATCGACACTCTATGTGACGGGTGAGGAATCGTTGCGCCAGGTGAGTCTGCGGGCGAAACGTCTCGGTATCACCGGGGACCGGTTGCAGTTATTGGCCGAAACCTCGCTGGAGACCATCATCGAGCAGACCCGCGGTCTCAACGCGCGCGTACTGATCGTCGATTCCATCCAGACCATGCATGTTGCCGACGTGGAATCCTCGCCCGGGTCGGCCACGCAGGTTCGCGAGACTGCCGCCGCACTGGTGCGCTTTGCCAAATCGACAGGTGTCTCCGTGCTGATCATCGGCCACGTCACCAAGGAGGGCGTGATCGCGGGCCCGCGCATCCTCGAACACATGGTCGACACCGTGCTCTATTTCGAAAGCGATGCCGGAAGCCGTTTCCGCCTCGTGCGTGCCGTCAAGAATCGGTTCGGTGCCGCCAACGAAGTCGGCGTGTTCGCGATGACCGAGCAGGGACTGAAGGAAGTCAGGAATCCGTCGGCGATTTTCCTCTCGCATCACTCGCGACCGGTGGCGGGCAGCGCAGTGATGGTGGCGCGCGAAGGCAGCCGGCCGATGCTGGTCGAAGTCCAGGCGCTGACTGATGAATCGCAGGGAATGAATCCGCGTCGCGTCGCTGTCGGCCTCGACTCGAATCGACTGGCGCTGCTGCTGGCCGTGTTGCATCGACATGGCAACGTGTCGAGCGCGGGCCGGGACGTGTTTGTCAACGTCGTCGGAGGCGTACGCATCTCGGAAACAGCGGCCGACCTGCCGGCAATCCTCGCGGCGGTATCGAGTGTTCGCGATCAGCCGCTGGCGGGAAAGCTCGTGTGCTTCGGCGAAATCGGCCTCGCCGGCGAGGTGCGTCCCGTACCGTTCGGCGAGGAGCGGTTGAAGGAAGCGGCCAAGCACGGTTTCGAACGGGCCATCGTGCCCGAGGCCAACAAGCCGCGGCGGCCCATCGAAGGACTCGAAGTCATTGGCGTCGAGCGGCTGGAGCAGGCTCTGCGCAGCGCGTTCTGAAGAAACCGGATTTCACACAGAGAGCACAGAGATGAATGGCACCAAGTTAAGCCCGCGCTTCTCTTTCGTCATTCCCGCGTAGGCGGGAATCCATGCTCGATTTCAGAGCTGGATCC
>CAZBKC010000372.1:0-3826 GCA_964492345.1 uncultured Steroidobacter sp.
AGGCATCGTGTTTCGACATGCCCTGCATGCGGGCGACGAAATAGCCGCTGAGCATTTTGGAAAGCACGGCGCCTGCGATCAGCGCCGCGATGAACGCAGGCTGGCTGAGCGTCTGCAGATGAAACTGCAGGCCCTGGTAGGCGAGGAAGACCGGACCGAACAGGCTGGCGGTCAGCACTTCGCAGGTGCGCTCCAGGCGCTCGAACGACGATTCACCGATCAGATCCGGCGTCACCATCATCGCCGCGAAGAAGGCGCCGATGGCGAAATGGAATCCCAGCAGTTCGCTCAGTGTGCCGAGAGCGAGTACGAACAGCAGCACGAAGGCGAGGTTGGCCGACGAAGTGCCATCCGACGGCGTCGCTGCGGCAGCCGCGCGCCGCTTCATCCATTGCAGGCAGGCAAACTGGGCCGCGACGATCGCCAGCACCAGTCCGGCGAGCTTGACGAAGGCGACACCGACCGCCGCCAGCGCCGGCCTGGCCGTGCCCGACAGTTCGATGAGCGCGCCCAGGATCAGGAAGACGAGAATGTCCGACAGCAGGGCACCCGACACGGTGACGCTCGCGATGCGCGTCCCGAGCATGCGGAAGCCGCTGAGGATCTGCAGCGCCACCGGCAGGGCCGTGACCGCGATGCACAGCGCGACGACGATCGCCGGAATCGAGGTCAGTCCGAAGGCGAATGCGATGGCGCCGCCGACACACACCGGAAGGGCAAAGCCCGCGAACAGTGCCAGCGCCCCGCGACCGCGCAGCACCTGCGTTACGTGCTGCAGGCGCATTTCCAAGCCGGCCGTCAGCACGACGAAAAAGACGGCGATATCGGCAACGGCGCCAAGCCCGGGCGCCGGAGCGATCCACCCCAGCACTGACGGGCCGATGAGAATGCCGGCGATCATATGACCGGCGAGCGCCGGCAGGCCGAGGCGCCGGGCCAGCGCGCCGAGGCAATGTGCCAGGACCAGCAACAGGAACACAGAGGTGATCAACGGCATGAAGGACTCGCGGGTCGCTTGTCGTTATGGTCGGCGCGGCGCGGGCGCACGATTGTACGATGCGGATGAATGCCCAAAGCAGCCCTCACCCCCAACCCCAATGGCGCTTAGTTAAGCGGGTTGACAGTTGTCCGTTGACGGTTGACGGTCGGAAAGGAAGGCATTTTTCTGGCCGTCAACCGCCAACTGTCAACCGTCAACTCGTTAAGTAAGTGCCATTGCCCCTAACCCTCTCCCGCGTGCACGCGGGAGAGGGGGGGGGTTGGTTGAAGCCGTGTTTTCATTGGCCAGAATCATGAACTTGCCGCATGACCCGGCGGATCGCGTTGCCCACACCGTGACAGTTGCGTTAAGGGAGCGTCTGCCCCGCGATGCCATGCGGCACACCGCAAGCGCTAAGCCGCTGTTTGGGTTTGCAAAATGAAGGATGCCGAAAATTTGATCAGGACCGGAAGTTGCTCGCGAAACACTCACTTGGAGCAGTTGGCCCGCATCAGTGCACAGAGTTGTCCACAGCCCTTGAGAACACGGTTTCAACCAACTCCCCCTCTCCCGCTTGCGGAAGAGGGCCAGGGGTGAGGGGTCTTTGGCCGTGATCATCGCCGTCGCGATCGATACGCCGCTGCGGCGCCTGTTCGACTACCGCATCCCGGCTGACTGGTCCGGGCATTTGCGTCCGGGCTGCCGCGTCTGGGTACCTTTCGGTCGGCGACGCGTGGTCGGCGTGGTCGTCGAACACCGGCAGCACAGCGACATTCCGGCGGAGAAGCTGCGGTACGCGCAAGGCCTGATCGACGGGCAGCCGACCTTCGATGCCGGACTGATGGAATTGCTGCGATGGTCGGCGGATTACTACCGCTGCCCCCTGGGCGAGGTGGCCGCAGCCGCATTGCCGGGGCCGTTGCGCCAGGGCGCGCCGGCAATGGCCGAGACAACGTTGTGGCGACTGACGCCCGCCGGCCGCGAGCAGGCACTGAACGAACTTCCGGCTCGCGCAAAGCAGATGCGGTTGGCCGCTGAAACGCTCCTGAATGCTGCGGAACTCGATGCAGAGGCACTCGAAGCCGCGGGCGTGCGCCGCGAGACGCTGCGCAAGCTGCGCGAGCGCGGATACGCCGAACAGTTCAATCGGACGGAGACCGGCGCGGCAGCCATCGTCGAAGCACGGCGCGAGAGCCTGGTGTTGAACGCCGCACAAGCGGCGGCAGTCGAGCGTATTCATGGTTCGCTGGGGACGTTCGTCACGTGGCTGCTGCACGGCGTGACCGGCAGCGGCAAGACCGAGGTCTATCTCAACGTCATCGCCACCGTGCTCGACCGCGGCGAACAGGTACTGGTGCTGGTGCCGGAGATTGCGCTGACTCCGCAGCTCATCGCGCGATTCCGCGAACGCTTCGACGTGAACATGGCCATCATGCATTCGGGCCTGAGCGACGGCGAACGACTGACCGCCTGGCGCGCTGCCCGCATCGGTACCGCAGGCGTCGTCATCGGCACGCGTTCGGCGATCTTCGTGCCGCTCGCGCGGCCGGGGCTGATCGTCGTGGACGAGGAACACGACAGCTCGTTCAAGCAACAGGAGGGCTTTCGTTACTCGGCGCGCGATCTCGCCATCGTGCGTGCACAACGCCTGCGGATTCCTGTGGTGCTCGGTTCCGCCACACCGTCGCTCGAAAGCCTGAATCGCGCCCGGCAGCAGTCGGGATCATTGCTGGCACTGCCGCATCGCGCTGCCGATGCGCGCCCGCCGACACTGTCGCTGGTCGATCTGCGCAAACATGCGGCGGCGCAGGGAATCGCGACGCCGACCCTGCTCGCGATGCAGCGCCATCTCGATGCCGGCCGACAGGTGCTGCTGTTCCTGAACCGGCGCGGCTATGCACCGGTGCTGTTCTGTCCTGCGTGCGGCTGGTCCGCCCATTGCAGACGGTGCGATGCCAATCTCACCGTGCACCGCAACTCGACTGCGCTGCTGTGTCATCACTGCGGCTCGCAGCAGTCCGCCGTCGTCGAATGCCCGAGCTGCTTCGCCGAAGTAAAACCGGTGGGACAGGGCACGGAGCGCATCGAAGAAACGGTCGAGCGACTGTTTCCTGGGGCGACACTGGCGCGCATCGATCGCGACAGCATGCGGCGCAAGGGCGAACTCGAAGCGACGCTGGCGCAGGTCGATCGCAACGAGATCCGCATCCTGGTGGGCACCCAGATGCTGACCAAGGGACATCACTTTCCCAACGTCACGCTGGTGGTCGTGCTGAATGCCGACCAGGGACTGTTCAGTACGGATTTCCGCGCGAGCGAGCGGCTCGCCCAGACCATCGTGCAGGTCGCAGGAAGAGCGGGCCGTGCCGAACAGCCGGGCGAAGTGCTGATCCAGACAGAATATCCGGAGCATCCGTTGCTCACCCTGCTCCTCAGGGGCGGTTACGACGCGTTTGCGGAAGGCGCACTGAAAGAACGGGAACAGGCGGGCTGGCCGCCGTTTTCACGCATCGCCCTGCTGCGCGCCGAGGCGACCCATGCGGCCGAGCCGCGGAATTTTCTGCAGGCCGCGCTCACCGCGGCACGCGAACACGGCATTCGCGGCGTCAAATTCCTGGGCCCGGCTCCCGCGCCCATGGAACGACGGGCCGGCCGTCATCGTGCGCAACTGCTGCTGCAGGCCGCCACGCACCAGCCGCTGCAACGACTGCTGAGCCGGTGGATCATCGAGGTCGAGACCTTGCCGGAAGCTCGCAAGGTGCGGTGGTCGATCGATGTGGATCCGGCGGAGCTGTTCTGAGAAGAAGGGGATAGTGATCAGGGGGTAGGGGGTAGTCAGAGAAGATG
>CAZBKC010000373.1:0-3791 GCA_964492345.1 uncultured Steroidobacter sp.
GGCAATCGACAAACCCGGGAACTGCACGGCGCTCACGACGCCGGGCGTCTTCAGGCCGATCTCGCCGATCTGGCGCACGACCTGTTCCGTGCGATCCAGCGAAGCGCCGTTCGGCAACTGCACCACTGTGACCAGGTACTGCTTGTCCTGCACGGGAATGAAGCCCTTGGGCACGACCTGGAACATCACCCAGGTCAGCACGAGCAGTCCGGCGAAGACGCTCATGGCGATGGACTTGTGCGCCAGCACGCCGCGCACGCCGCCGACGTAGCTCCTGGCCGAGCGGTCGAAGAAGTAGTTGAAGCGACGGAAGAAGCCGCCGAGCACGCGATTCATGCCGCGGGTGAGTGCGTCAGGCTCCGCGCCATGCGGCTTGAGCAGCAACGCGGCGAGCGCGGGGCTCAAGGTCAGCGAGTTGATTGCCGAGATGACCGTCGAGATGGCGATGGTCAGTGCGAACTGCTTGTAGAACTGGCCGGTGAGCCCCGTGATGAAGGCGATCGGCGCGAACACCGCGACCAGCACCAGCGCAATCGCAATGATCGGGCCGCTGACTTCCTGCATCGCCTTGTACGTGGCTTCGCGTGGCGCAAGGCCTGCTTCGATGTTGCGCTCGACGTTCTCCACCACGACGATCGCATCGTCGACCACGATACCGATGGCCAGTACCAGTCCGAACAGCGACAGCGCATTGATCGAGAAGCCGAATGCCAGCATCAGTGCGAACGTGCCGATGATCGATACGGGCACCGCCAGCAGCGGAATGATCGAGGCGCGCCAGGTCTGCAGGAACACGATCACCACGATCACGACCAGCACCAGCGCTTCCAGCAGCGTCTCCATGACGGCCTTGATGGAGTCGCGCACGAAGATCGTCGGGTCGTAGACGATTTCGTATTGCACGCCCTCGGGGAAGTTCTGGCTCAGTTCCGCCATGGTTTTGCGCACGGCGTCGGAGAGTTCCAGCGCATTGGCGTTCGGTGCCTGCGAGATCGGAATGGCGACGGCCGGCTGATTGCTCAGCAGCGCACGCAGCGAATACTGGCCGACGCCGAGTTCGATGCGGGCTACGTCCTTGAGCGTCGTCACCGAGCCGTCCGGCAACGTCTTGACGATGATGTCGCCGAACTCCTGCTCGGTAATCAGGCGGCCGGTGGTCGTGACATTGAGCTGATAGTCGCTGTTGCCGGCATTGGGCGGCGCGCCGATCTGACCGGCGGCAACCTGCACGTTCTGTTCGCGAATCGCCTGTACGACATCGCTCGGCAGCAAGCCGCGGCTGGCGATCCTGTCCGGATCGAGCCACACCCGCATCGAGTACTCACCCGAACCGAACAGACGCACATCGCCCATTCCGGGCAGGCGCGCGAGCACGTCGCGAATCTGCAGGGTCGCGTAATTGCGCAGATAGGCAGTGTCGTAACGACCCTCCGGCGAGATGAGGTGCACGACCATCAACAGATCCGGCGAACTCTTGAGCGTCGTGACACCCAGCCGGCGAACGTCTTCGGGCAGCCGCGGCAACGCCTGCGAAACGCGGTTCTGAACCTGCACCTGTGCGTTGTCGACGTTGGTGCCGAGCCGGAACGTGACCGTCAGGATCATTGCGCCATCGCTGGTCGCCTGCGAGGACATGTAGAGCATGTCCTCGACGCCGTTGATTTCCTGCTCGAGCGGTGCCGCGACAGTTTCGGCAATCACTTTCGGGTTTGCGCCCGGATACTGTGCGCGCACGACGACCGAAGGTGGAACGACTTCGGGATACTGGCTGATCGGCAACTGCCACATGGCGATGGCGCCAACGAGGAAAATGACGATCGACAGCACGCCGGCAAAGATCGGACGGTCGATGAAGAAGCGGGAGATGTTCATTGGTCACTTCATTGATGAAAGTGAAGAGAAGCCCCCTCCCTGCCCTCCCCCGCGGAGCGGAGGAGGGGACAGAGGATCTGCGGTCTCAATCAGATCGAATCTAGAGTGGCGTGCTGGCCTTCGGGTCCGCTCCCTCCTCCGCAACGCGGGGGAGGGCTGGGGAGGGGGCGCGTCCTGCGGCGAAACGCTGGTCCGCGTTCACGCGCGCGTCCATTGCGATGAGTTCCGGCTTCACGACCACGCCGGGATGCACGCGTTGCAATCCGTTGACCACCACTCGTTCGCCGGGCGCGAGACCCTCGTGCACGATGCGCAGGCCATCGGTGAGGCGGCCGATCTTCACGTTGCGATACGCGATCCTGCTGTCCGTGTCGACGACATAGACGAATTTCTGGCTCTGGTCCGTGCCGATCGCACGATCGTCGACCAGGACCGCGGGATACGTGTTGTGACCCAGCAGCTTCACGCGTGCGAACAGACCGGGCGTGAAGTAACCATCCTTGTTCGAGAACGCAGCGCGGGCGCGGATCGTGCCCGTGCGCGGATCGATCTGGTTGTCGACGAACACCATCGAGCCGGTGTGCGGATAGCCTTCTTCGTTGGCGAGACCCAGCTGCACCGGATTGGCTGCATCGCGCGAACTCTGGCGTTCGCCGCGGCGGGCGAGTTCGTTGTACTTGAGGTACACCTGCTCGTCGCCTTCGAACGTGACGTAGATGGGATCGACCGATACCACCGTCGTCAGCAGCGGTGCGGCACCCGAATCTGCCGTGACGAGATTGCCCGCCGTGACTTCGGCCTTGCTCGCCCGACCGGCGATCGGGGCGGTGACGCGGGTGAAGTCGAGATCGAGTCGTGCGGCCTCGACGGCGGCGCGAGCCGCTCCCACCGTGGCATTGGCTTCACGCGCGCTGTTGATCCGCTGGTCGTACTCTTCCTGCGAGACCGCCTTGATCGCAAGCAGCTTTTCGCTGCGTTTCACATCGCTCCCGGCGAGTTCGGCGCGCGCGATCGCACGGGTCAGTTCCGCGTTGGCTTTGTCGAGCGCCGCACGATAGGGACGTGGATCGATGGCGAACAGCAGGTCGCCCTTGCGAACCGTGCTGCCCTCAGCGAAGTTGACGCTCTCGATGTAGCCCGTCACCCGCGGTCGGATTTCCACCGACTCCACCGCTTCGAGACGGCCGGTGAATTCATCCCATTCCGTGACATCGCGCTCGAGTGCGGCCGCGACGGTGACTGCCGGTGCAGCGACGACCGGCACCGGCTTCGCCTCGCTGCTGCAGCCGGAGAGAATGATGCCCGCCACGGTCAACGGCAGCAGTGCAGCGGCGATCGACGACGGACGCGAGGGATTGAACATGGCGATTCCCAACCTGATTGATTCCTTGATGGGTTCGCACTGTAGGGGTCGGACGGCTCGCGACCAATGCGGCCGGGTGCACAACATTCATGAAGGTAATGCAGGAATACTTTTTCTCATGAGCACATGAGAGAAAGTGAGGGGAATGGGAGAGTGACGAAGTGACGAAGTGACGAGGTGACGCAGTGACGGGGATCTCTACGCTCTGGCTTCGTCACTGCGTCACTCCGTCACCTCAATCCCGCGGCCGGATCTGCAGTTCCTTCAGCCGATAGTCGACGACCAGTGTATGCACCGTGCCCAGCACATCCATGCCGATCAGCATCGCCGGTTCGTCCTGGAGCCCCCAGAGCCGGAAGACGTCGATGTCGCCGTAGATCACCGTGAGATCGGTGATCGCAATGTCCCCCAGCTGCAGCTTGCGGGTGTAGACGGCCTCCCCGCGTTGCATGACTTCGGACAAGCCGATCACGCCCGTCTCGACCGGTGGCGCGACCACCTGCCTGCGCGACTGCAGCTCCCGCCGCAATGTCATGTTGCCCAGCGGGCGTTCCGC
>CAZBKC010000374.1:0-3787 GCA_964492345.1 uncultured Steroidobacter sp.
GACGGCCCAGCGCGACGAAGTCGAGCGTGAGCGTGACCTCCACCGGTGCCTTCGCCTGCGCGTGCGCGGTGGGAACCGCCACCGTGCCCGCGACCATCAACGCCGCCAGCGCCATCATTGCCGTGCGCTTGTACATTCTCGTCTCCTCCGTGCCTTGCGTTGTCGAAAAGCGCCGACGCTGCGCACGCGATCACCCGACGTTTGGCGCGTCGATGCGTCCTGCGGGCGCCGGGCGCGCCGCGTCGTGCCTCCGAAGCGTGTCATAATGCGCGCTCATATTTCAGGTCAAACATTACGTGATATTTCACAACCCCGCAATCACTGTTCGCGCGACGCGACTCCGATGAGCAGTCGCCATACGATGCGCGGCGACGTGGCGACGAAGTCCGCTGCTGCTGGCGCGACCACCAGGCGCGCGCGCGGCGCGCTGCCAGCGAAGCCGCTCGCTGTCGCTGCGAAGCCCTATCCGCCAGCCGCGGGCTCGGCGGCGGCCGCTTCGACCTCGTTGTCGCAGCAGGCGTACGACGAGATCAAGGAAAAGATCCTGTCGCTGGAGTTCGGTCCTGGGCAGTTCCTGAACGAGCACTCCATTTGCGAGATGCTCGCACTGAGCCGCACACCGGTGCATCACGCCGTGCATCGATTGAAGGCCGAGGGACTGCTCGACGTGATCCCGCGCAAGGGAATTCTCATCCGTCCCGATTCATTGAACGAGGTGCTGGCGCTGCTTGAAGCCCGGTTGGCGGTCGAGCCGGCGATCGCAGCACTCGCCGCCGAGCGCGTGACGGCAGCGCAAATCGACGAGATCAGGATGCTGCTCGCGCAATCGGCGCGAATCACCGACCAGCGCTACCGGCAGCAGTTCATGGCGACCGACCGCGCCTTCCATGCGCTGGTGGCGAGCAGCGCCGGCAATGCGATCCTGGCGGAGACGATTCGGCCGATGCACGAGCGGTCGACACGGATCTGGCATCTGCAGGTGTGGCAGGCCAACGATCTGGAACTGACACAAGCCGAGCATGTCACGATCCTCGACGCGGTCGCCCGTCGCGACAAGGCCGCCGCCGCGCGCGCCATGCAGCAGCATCTTGCGTCGCTGCAGCGGCGCATCATGCGGGGGCGGTAGTCAGGCCATCCGGAGCAGGTGGTCGTGAGCGGTGTCATCACGGCGCCGCAGCGGGCGGGGGTCTGAGGCGGTGGAACCCTTCGACCCAGCGCGGCGATGACACGGATTCTGGCGTTGACCGATGGCACGCCGCGCGAATCGGAAGGCGAAGCGCCCAAGGAGCTCAGGATGCCTGTCGAATCACTGCCCACTTTCACGGGACCTGCCCGCCTGCGCTGGGAGGCCATCCCGACCGATATCCGACAGCGACTGCTGACCAACGTCTGGTGCGCGCACTGCTGTCACGAAACGACGATCACCAGTTTCAGCGGCGCCATCAAGAGCGGCGACCTGCTCCTCGTGGGCAAATGCGCCGAATGTCAGCGCGATGTGGCGCGGGTCATCGAGGTCTCGTGATCTGATCCCTCATCAGCCCCTGCGGCCGCTGTCTGCCTGCTGCACGGCCTGAAGGCCGAGCAGGTCACGGCCCCCAGCATGAGGCTTCGGCCGCCTGCTGTCGGGAATGCCCGGCATCCGCTCGCCCGTTCGCGCGAAAGCACACTGGACCTCGTCCGCTGCGGTTCCATGGCGTGACATCCCGATGCTGGACATGCCTATGCTGGACATTCCCATGCTCTGACATCCCCTGCTGTGACAGTTGACAGCGCCTTGGTCGCGCAATACCATTTGCGCATCATGTGCTCATATGGTATGCCGTGAGTCGTTCGAGCTCCCTGATGGCCAAGGTCTGTCATTGCTACTACCGCGATCACATGACCATGGCGGAGATCGGGCAGGCGCTCGGGATCTCGCGGCACCGTGTGGGCCGGCTGCTCAAGGAGGCGGTCGAGGCGGGGGTAGTGAGAATCGAAATTCGCACGCCTTTCAACGCCAGCACCGAGCTCGAGCGTGCCCTCGAAGCCTCCTTTGGCTTGCGCTCATCGATGGTCGTGGAAACCGAGCCGGGCCTCGCGCCCGAAGAGGCGAAGCGTCAGACCTGCCGCGCGGGCGCCCAGTTTCTGGTCGACATGTTCGACGAACGCTCCACCATCGGCATCGGGTGGGGGAGCTGGTCGCCCAGATGGAGCCGCGAGAGCTTCCCGAAGCTCGGGTGGTACAGATCACCGGCGGCAACCAGTCACCCTCCGGCCGCTTCGACTGCCACGAGGTAACGCGTCAGCTTGCGCAAAAGCTGAATGTTTCGCCGCAGTTGCTGCATGCGCCCGGCATCGTCGACAAGGCGGCAACGCGAGAGGTCCTCATGCGCGAGAGCGCCATTCGCGCCACGTTCCAGTACTTCCGGCAGATCGACCTCGCCATCGTTGGCATCGGCTCGCTGATACCTCCGACACGCTCGATGCTCGTCGACAGCGGATATCTGACGGCTGCCGAGCTTCGTGCCCTGCAGCGAGGTGGTGCAGTAGGCGACGTGTATTCCTACTTCATCGCCGCCGATGGCTCGATCGTGCGCACCGGACTGTACGACCGGCTCATTACCATTGGCCTGCCGGACATTCGACGCATTCGTACCTCGGTCGGCATCGCCACCGGTCCAGCCAAGGCGAGCGCCGCAGTTGCCGCCGTTCGAGGAAGCTTCGTCAACACCTTGATCGTCGACGCTGAACTCGCGCGCGCGATGCTGGCGATTCACGCGAAGGACGCTGCGTGAGTGGGCGGCCCGCCCTGGACTGGAGCGAGTCCCCCGGGCAGCGCGCGGCGAGCCCTCGAACGGACATGATCGAGGTCGATCAGGTCTCCAAGTATTGGGGTACGCAGGCGGCCCTGCGCTCGGCCAGCTTCACCGTCGAGCGCGGCGCACTCACGGTGTTGCTCGGACCTTCCGGATGCGGAAAGTCGACCACCCTGCGCCTGATCGCCGGCCTGGAGCGAGCGGATTCCGGCCGGATTCTCATTGGTGGCCGGAATGTCACGCATGAGCCACCGAGCTTGCGGGACATCTCCATGGTGTTCCAGTCCTATGCGTTGTTCCCGCACCTTTCGGTGGCCGAGAACATCGTGTTCGGGCTGCGCGTGCGCAAGGTCGATGCGCGCGAGAGGTGCCGGCGCCTCGACGACGTTGCCGAACTGCTCGCCCTCGGTCCATTACTCGACCGCAAGCCGTCGCAGATATCCGGGGGACAGCAACAGCGGGTTGCGCTGGGTCGCGCGATCGTCGCTCGCAAGCCCGTGTGTCTGATGGATGAGCCCCTGTCGAACCTCGACGCGCAGCTGCGGGCTGACATGCGGAAGGAAATCAGGTCGTTGCAGCAAAAGCTGGGCATCACCATGGTGTACGTCACGCACGACCAGACCGAGGCGATGACGATGGCCGATCAGGTCATTCTGATCCGGAACGGCGAGATCGAGCAGGACGCGACACCGACAGAGATCTATGCTCGACCGGCATCGACCTTCGTCGGTTTGATGCCGCGCTTCATCGGAACCGTCTCCGTGGTGGCTACTTGACAGGTGTTGTTCAACCCTTGGCCGACGAACCCGGACTGGTCTTCCAGAACCCGCACGTTGCCCCAGCCCTTGACATTCTGGCTGGTGTAATTCCCGACCCCAGGTATTGCACCGGGGCGTGGCACTGCGCCTGAAGCCTTCTTCAATCCGACCTTAGTCGCAGCCTTGACTGTGATTTTAACAGTGATTCGATAAACGGCCACAAGACCGGTCGCG
>CAZBKC010000375.1:0-3780 GCA_964492345.1 uncultured Steroidobacter sp.
CGTGTTCTCGGCCGGCGTCGGTATCGGCTCGCTGCTGTGCGAACGCCTGTCCGGTCACAAGGTGGAAATCGGCCTGGTGCCGTTCGGCTCGATCGGCCTCACGATCTTCGCAGTCGATCTGTACTTCGCCGCGCCCACCGCGCTCGGATCCCAGCTGCTCGGTCCGCGCGCCTTTCTCGAACAGTCCGGCATCTGGCGTGTGCTGCTCGACCTGGGATTGATCGGCGTCTTCGGCGGTTTCTTCATCGTGCCGCTGAATGCCCTGGTACAGCAGCGCTCGCGACGCGAAGTCATTTCGCGCGTCATCGGCGCCAACAGCATTCTCAACGCGGCATTCATGGTGGTCGCCGCCCTCTTCGGTGCCACCGCGCTGCAGGCGGGAATGACGATCCCGCAACTGCTGCTGGCCACCGGCATCCTCAACGCCTTCGTGGCGATCTACATCTACAGCCTCGTGCCGGAATTCCTGCTGCGCTTCCTCGCCTGGCTGCTGGTGCACTTCATGTACCGGCTGAAGACGGAAGGATTGAAGAACATTCCCGAGAAAGGCCCGGCCCTGCTGATCTGCAATCACGTCGGCTTCGTCGATGCCATGGTCATCGCGGCCGCCTCGCGCCGACCCGTGCGGTTCATCATGGAAGCCGGCATTTTCCGGATCCCGGTGCTGAGCACGATCTTCCGCGGCATGAAGGCCATCCCGGTCGCGCCACAGAAGGAAGATCCGGAGTGTTACGAACGCGCCTTCCAGCTGGTCGCGAAGGAACTTCACGACCGCAACCTGGTGTGCATCTTCCCCGAAGGCCGACTGACGGCGGACGGCGAGATCGGACCATTCCGTGCCGGGATGCTGCGCATCCTCAGCGAAACACCCGTGCCAGTGATTCCGATGGCGCTCGGCGGCCTCTGGAATTCCATGTTCTCCCGCAAGTACGGCTCCGTCTGGAATCGCTGGCCCCGCCGCTTCTGGGCCCGCATCACGCTGCGCGTCGGCGAGCCGATACCACCGCAGGAAGCGAATCTCGAGGTGATGCGTGAGCGGGTCGTCGAACTTCGCGGGGAGAATCCATGAGATGAGAGCCGCAAAGACCGCATAAAAGAATTGAATGTTGGACGGAAGTAGTGACTCTGTCTCTCCAACTTTCTGTTTCTTTTATGCGGTCTTTCGCGGCTCTCGTCTATCTCTTCCTCTGCTGCGCCTGCCAGTAGCGGATGAGGACGAAGCCGGTGGCCATGCCACCGAGATGCGCGAAATGCGCGACGCCCTGTGCTGTCTGCGTGATGCCGAGGTAGAGCTCGAGCAGACCGTACAGCGTGACGAACAGCCAGGCGGGCAGCGGGATGGGAATCGGGATCAGGATGAGCTTTCGATGCGGCCACGCCATGCCGAATGCCAGCAGGATGCCGAACACGGCGCCGGAAGCACCGACGACGGGTGCGGGCGAGAGATTGGCGACGCTCACCACGATCAGATGCATCAACGCGGCACCGACCACGCAGAGGAGATAGTAGGTGAGATAGCGCTTCGACCCGAACAGCCGCTCGACATCGGAGCCGAACATGAACAGCGCGAACATGTTGAAGAAAAGATGCATGAAGCTTCCATGCATGAAGCCATAGGTCAGCAATTGCCAGACCTGGAACGCCGGACCGCCGAGACGCTCTATCTGCGGCGGCCATAGGGCGAACTGGATATCCACGATCCGGCCAAGCAGATACTGCAGGCCGAACACGATGATGTTGATCAGGATGAGGGTCTTGTTGATTGGCGTGATGCGGTCGAGCATCGCGCGAGTATGCGGGTGCCTGCCGGCAATTCAAACCCCGGAGCGGGAGAGCCGCAAAAGACCGTAAAAAAGAATTGGTTTGAGTGGACGGCCGAGAGGCCTGTGTCGCTTCCCGCAGTACGATTTCTTTTATGCGGTCTTTTGCGGCCTCTTAAAAAAAAGCCCGCTCAAGAGAGCGGGCAATCAGGGGGACAGCGCGAAACGATCGACGATCAATTCATGCGGCATGGGCCTGCGCAGCATGATGGGGACGGTATGGCAGACCCAGGTCGCGCGCGACGGCTTCGTGCGTGATCGCACCGTCGAAGACGTTGAGACCGCTGGCAAGATGCGGGTCGAGCGTGAGTGCTTTCTGGGTTCCGCAGAACGCCAGCGCCTTCACGTAGGGCAACGTCGCGTTCGTCAGTGCGAAAGTCGACGTCCGCGGGACCGCACCGGGCATGTTGGTAACACAGTAGTGAACGACACCATCGACGACGAAAGTCGGCTCGGTGTGCGTGGTCGGACGACTGGTTTCGAAGCAACCGCCCTGGTCGATGGAGATGTCGACCATCACGGCGCCGGGCTTCATCTTCTTCACCATGGTATGCGTCACGAGCTTCGGTGCCGCAGCACCCGCGACGAGCACGGCACCGATCACGAGATCGGCCTGCGTGACCAGCGATTCGATGGCTTCCGACGTGGAGGCCACGGTCTTGAGTGCGCCGCCGAACTGCGCGTCGAGCGCACGCAGCCGCTTCAGCGATTTGTCGACGATGGTCACGTCGGCACGCAGTCCAACGGCCATTTCAGCAGCGCACGTACCTGACACACCGCCGCCGAGAATCACGACCCTGGCCGGCGCGACACCAGACACACCGCCGAGCAGGACGCCGTAGCCGCCGTTGGCCTTCTGCAGCGACACGGCACCGACCTGCACGGACATGCGCCCTGCCACTTCGCTCATCGGCGTGAGCAATGGCAGCGAACCGTCCGGCGATGTGACCGTTTCATACGCGATGGCCGTCGCACCGGAAGCCATCAACGCTTTTGCCTGCACCGCATCGGCAGCGAGATGCAGATACGTAAACAATGTCTGGCCACGACGCAGCATCCGGCACTCGGCCAGTTGCGGTTCCTTGACCTTCACGATCAGATCGGCAGCGGCGAAGACCTCCGCTGCCTGCGCGACGATTCGCGCGCCGGCCGCCTGGTAGGCCGCGTCGTCGAAGCCGATACCGGCACCCGCCGTACTTTGAACCAGAACCTCATGCCCCGCTTCGGTGAGTTCGCGCACGCCGGCCGGGACCAGGCCGACGCGGTACTCATGGTTTTTGATTTCCCTCGGAACGCCGATGCGCATGCAAGACCCCCGCGGTGAGTGTTGACAGCACAGTAGGCGACTCATGGCGCGAGGGGCTTGCACAATATGGCCGGATTCCATGAATTTATGGCAGACTCTGCCGCCATTCAGACATGTAACGAAGGATTCTTGCGCCATGTCCCTGGACCGCTTCGACCGCGCGATATTGCAGGCCCTGCAACTCGACGGCCGCATCACCAACAGCGAGCTCGCCGAACGCGTGAATCTTTCCGAGTCCGCGTGCCTGCGGCGCGTCCGCGCACTTGAAGAGTCGGGTCTGATCGAAGGCTACACGGCGCGCATCAACCAGCAACGCGCCGGCTGCCCCGTGAATGTCTTCGTGAACATCACGCTCGATCGCCAGGATGAAGTCGATCTGTGCAAGTTCGAAGAAGCCGTGCGCAAGATCCCCGAAGTGATGGAGTGCTATCTGATGACCGGCGACTACGACTACACAGTGCGCGTCGTCGTCGCCGACACCGCCGACTTCGAACGCCTGCACAGCAAGCACCTCACGCGCCTACCGGGTGTCGCGCGAGTGCACTCGAGCTTCGCGCTGCGTACGGTGCAGAAATCGAGGGAACTGCCGATAAGATAGAAGAGCCGCCAAAGACCGGCGGTTTCAAACGGTCAGCGCACCACCATCCTAAGTAG
>CAZBKC010000376.1:0-533 GCA_964492345.1 uncultured Steroidobacter sp.
CGACCAACCCCGGCTAGGGGATCCCCGGCGGGTTCGGCTGCACAATGCGGCAGGCGTCACGATTCCGGCGTCCCGGCCTGCTATAGACTTTCGCGCATTGGACAGAAGGGGTGAATCTTGGTCAGGACCGACGATGTAATCCGGATGGCGCTGGCCCTGCCGGAAACCAACGAGCACGATCACTGGGGGCACCGCGGGTTCCGCGTGGGCGAGCACACGTTCGCCGTCCTCTGGCCGCTTGAATCGATTGCCATTCTCAAGTTGTCCTCCGACGACCAGCATGCGCTGCTGTCGATGGACCCGTATACGTTCACGGTCGATCAGTGGGCCGAGCAGGGCTGGACGAAGGTTCTCCTCAAGGGCGTCACGGTCAACGATTTCCGCGATCAGCTCGAACGTGCCTGGCGCATGGTCGCACCGAAGAGCGCGTTGAAGGCGCTGGACGCCAAGCGCGCCTGAGAAGCGGTTCCTCCTCCTGTGGGGCCGGCTTTAGCCGGCCTCAAGAGTGTCAGGCTGAAGCCTGACCCACAGGA
>CAZBKC010000376.1:543-3774 GCA_964492345.1 uncultured Steroidobacter sp.
GGCATCGAGAAAGGTGCCGGCGAACTGCGGTCCGAGCCCGGCTTCCTCGTGCTTGAAGTAGACGTAGACCTCTTTGCATCCCGCCGTCGATTCGCGGATGCGCGTGGCCCAGCCGGCGATGTCGTCCGGAGAATATCCCTCGTCACGTAAACGAAAATACGCATAGTCGGCCGTCAGGACGAGGGGCGTCGCCATCGTCACGCTGTCGGCGACACACAGGGCCAGGTTGCGGGCTCGCAGCCGCGCGTAGACATCTTCGTTCAACCACGAACCATGGCGGAACTCGAAAGCTGCACACGTACCCTGCGGCAGTGATTCAAGGAATGCGTCGAGCAGCGGCAGGTCCTGGCGCAGGCTCGGCGGCAGTTGAAACAGCAGCGCACCGAGCTTTGGGCCCAGCCGGGCGGCTGTCTCGGCGAAGTACTTCACGTCATCCGCGCAGTCGCGCAGTTTCTTTTCATGCGTGATGCGCTTCGGTGCCTTCAGTGTGAGCTTGAACCGCTCGGGCGTGACATCGTTCCAGCCCTGCAGCGTCTTCGCATTCGGCATCCGGTAGTAGGTGTAGTTGATCTCCACCGTCGACAGCCGCTGAGCGTAGTAGGGCAGCATCTGGTTACCCGCGATCTTCTGCGGATAGAAGCCCCCCTTCCATTCGTCGTAGTTGTAACCGGAGGTGCCGACCCAGAGTGCCATGGTTCGAGTTCCGCGAAAGAAGAAGATTTCACACAGAGGGCACAGAGATCACAGGGTAGTGACAAGACAGAAGAGCGCGAGCAGGTCTTATCCGATCCTGTCTTTCTGGACTCTGTGTTCCCTGTGCCTCTGTGTGAAATTCTTTGTCTCGCTCTTCAGTCCGACGACACCAACCGGCGGTACTGGCCGAGATGCCGGATGGCATGCTGTTCCTTGCCCATGGCCTCGTACAGGCGGGCGAGATTGAAGTGGCCGTCGGCGAGCGTTGGATCTTCGGTGATCGCCGCCTGGTATGCCTCGACCGCGGCGGTCGTGCGGCCCAGGTCTTCCATCAGCACGCCGAGATTGAACATGAGGATCGGATCCGGTCCGCAGTGTTCGACGGCACGCTGATAGATCTTCTCGGCCTCGCCGGTCTGATGCTGTTCGTGCAGCAGCCGGCCGAGATTGATCCAGGCCGCACAGTGCTCGGGCTCCGCATCGACGACGCGCTCGTAGGCGGCGCGAGCCCCTTTGGGATTGCTCTCTTCGAGTTCCAGTGCCTGGTCGAACCAGTCGTCGACGTCCGGCGCCGCGGGCTGCGCGGTTTCTTCCTTGCGTTCGACGACGCGCACTACGCCGTTCTCGATGCTGACGTCGAAGCCAAGCACGTACTGGCCGCTGTCGGCATGGAAATGACTTCTGCCGTCGCGCACGACGACTTCGTCGCCGATCGCACTGATGCTGAGGCCGGAGAGCGGCGCTTCCTCGGGCAGGTGACGGCGCAGATCCAGCAGGGAGCGATTGATGCGACGCACGGGGACTTTCGCTTCGAGCAGCGATCGCGCGGTACGCAGGATGATGAGATCCTGGAACGAGAAGCGCAGTTCGCGCTTCGCACCCCGTTCCGGTTTCACGAACCCGTGCTTGATCAGCCCGCGCAACGTACTGCGCGAGAGGCGCAGGATGCGTTCGATGTCGGCGGCGCTGTACGTCTGCATCGGATCAAGAGTTTCACACAGAGATCACAGAGAGCACAGAGTCAGAATGGAAGAAGGTTTCCACGGGGAGCACGGGGAAAGAAGATTTTCTGTTCTGAACCCCGTGTTCCCGATGTTCCCCGTGGCGATCTCTTGTCTGTTCTCTTCCGCTACCTCTGTGTTCTCTGTGCTCTCTGTGTGAAATGTCTTTACGCCTATCTCTTACCCGCCTTGCGAGCGACCTTTACCGGCTGCTCGACGCGCTTCGCCGCCTTGCGCGGTCCGAGCTTCGACACGGTTTCCTTGGCGGTTCCGGTTTTTTCGAGGCTGGCACGCAGGGCTTCCATGAGGTCGATGACCTTGCCGCCCGTTTCGGGCTGGGTTTCGGAGACGGAGATTTCCTGGCCTTCGACTTTCTTCTGGATCGATGCCTCGACGCGGGCGCGCACTTCGTCGGTGTAGGCGGCCGGATCGAAGCTGTCGGCGGTCTGCTGGTCGATGAGCTGACGCGCGAGCTTCAGTTCCTGCGGCTTCACATCCATCTTCGCGACGTCCATCTCCGTCGCGGGACGCACGTCGGAGGCGAAGTAGAGCTGCTGCATCGTCAGCACGTCACCGACCGGGCGCAGCGCAACGATGTGGGACTTGCCGCGTGAGGCCCAGCGCGCGACTGCGCAGCGCTTAGATTCCTTGAGCGCCTCGACCAGCAGCGCATAGGGCTTGGCCGCGCCCTTGTCCGGTGCGAGGTAGTAGGTCTTGTCGAAGTAGACCGGATCGATGGCTTCGATGGGGACGAACTCGGAGATGTCGACGGAGTGAGTGCCGACTTCCTCCAGCTGCTTGATCTCTTCCGGCGTGAAGCGGACGTACTGGTCCTTGGCGAATTCGTAACCCTTCACCATCTCGTCGCGCTCGACGACGACGCCTTCCTTCTGGCAGATGTACTGCTGCTTCAGGCGCGAGCCGCAAGTAGCGTGCAGCAGGTTGAAGGAGATGGCGTTGCTCGACTGCGTCGCCGAGTAGAGCTTCACCGGGATGGCGACGAGCCCGAAGGAGATCGTCAGGGAACCGATAGAACGTGCGGCCATGGCTGCCTCAGGGGACTGTCCCCGTTTCGTTCAGAAATGGGGACTGTCCCCATTTCCCCGTCTGCAGAAAAAGGGGAATGTCCCCGTTTCCCATTTCATGTCATGTGCTGGTAAATGCCTCGCGCCTCAAGGACGTTCCGGCAGCCACCTTTCCGACCTGCTTACCGCGCTATTTTCGACCGTTACTTCCGAAGGCTTTCGCAAGGTTCTGTTTTATCGAGAGAACATCATGCCACCGGTCACCGGTCTTTTCCAAGCGGTCCAGTACATTACGCATGGTGAAGTGCATGGGCTCGGCCGCCTCCAGCTCTTCCCAGGTCAAGGGCATGGAGATCGGGGCTCCCGGGACCCCCCGGGGCGAGTAGGCCACGTTCAGGGTCTTGCCCCGGACATTCATGTTGTAGTCGATGAAGATCTTGCCCGTGCGTTTGACCACGGCCCATTCCATGGTCACCTCCTTCGGATGGTCCTTCATGACGTGCCGGCCGACC
>CAZBKC010000377.1:0-3770 GCA_964492345.1 uncultured Steroidobacter sp.
CCAGGCGGGAGTCACCTCGTCGCGTCAACGCCTACTACGTCGAGATCGAAGGGCGTCGGTTTCCACCGAAGCAACTTCTCCGTGGGGCCATCCCAACGGCGGGCCCCTTCGACACTGGCCTCGCGGTTCGTGCTCTGCAGGGACTTGGATTCACAGTTGTCCGACTCGACCCGTAGTCTTCGTCCAGTCCTCACCGGCATTCGGTTGCGACGTCAACTGCCACCTCCCTGTCCGCCTTGCGCCCTGTGAGCTGTGTCGAACTGATGCACTGCTGATCGCGCTAGGAGCGTCCGACCACTGCGAGATGTTTCAGAGCAGCCGATACTAGGCTTGTCGTGCCAACGCCCCCAGCCATAACCAGAGTGTCTCGGGGGCTATTGGCTTTGACGCAGTAGTAGGCCGCGTGCTTTCCGCAGCGCCACGCGAAGACGAAGACGTGCGCATGCCGTGCGAGTGACTTGAGTCGGTCCGAGCAGACATGGTCTGCGCTAGTATCGACGGCCCAGCCCGGATGCAGGCTGCGCAGTAGGTCAGCGGCGCGGCGCGTGGCCGCCTCGTCCAAGCTGTAGAAGACGATACGCTGCGATGATTCGTGCTCAGGTGCGGCAGCGCTAACCTCTTGCTGCGTGGGACCGAGAGGTGGCACTTCAAGTTGAGCTTCTCTGGCCAGAAGTTGCACATGCTGAACGTGTAGTGGTTCAAGACGCGCACTGAAGTCGAGACACGCCTGCACAACCACGGTCAGTAGGCGCAATCGTGCCTCGGCATCGCGAATGCGGCGGAGCGCCAGTGAGTCGCAGATGTCGAGCGCCCAGCTGATCGTCTGTGGCGAGCGAATTGTGTCGAAGATTGTCGTAGCGGTGTCGACCGCCTGCCGGTAGGCTGCGTCGTTCCCGCTCTCGACTATTGCCACCAGTATCTGGTGCAGTAGTTGCTGGTCGGTGAGTTGGAACACATCGCGCACCCGCAACACCTCCAGCATCTCGGTGTACATGGGAACGAGGCGGGGATCGGGGTCGATGCGTTCGATGAAGAGCTCGTGCCAGAGCGGGTACATCCGCTCAAACAGCATTGGATCGTCGACTGCTTGACGCATCAGGCAGTCGACCGCGGCGTCAACCATGCCGTTCTCAGCGAGCAGTTGGGCTGGTTCGACGCCACGCGCGAACTCGGTCCAACGTTCGATGTAACGGTCGGTGGGTTCGTCAGACAGTCGATCGAACTGATCGGACAGCCTCTCCGGCAGCGGAGGCTCGCAGTAGGTGGCGCGTAGGTTTGCCAGTCGAGTGGCGGATGCGGACTCGACCGCTGTGCGGAGTGGTGCAGCCGCGGCGGCGACTCGAGTGAGTACGGCGCCAGCCTTGGCCGGATCGGAGGACTCCCGAGCGCAGGCGATGAGGCCGCGTAGGACGTCAACGCTGTCGGGCAACGGCCAGAACAGATCCCAGGCGCGATCGAACTGTTCGTCTTGCAGTGCTTCGTTCGCCGGTGCGATGTCGTCAACCCGTGGTCGCTGCGCGCAGGTCTCGCGAAGCAGTCGGTCGATGGCACCGAAGGCGCCCAATGGCAACTCCTGCAGCAGACGCTCGCAGACCGGCAGTTGCGGCTCGCGTTGCAGCAGTTCGTGTAACAGGAATGCCTTCAGAACCGCCGGCCGGCGCGACGTGCGACGCGTGCTGAACAGGGGCTGGGCCGGTCCAGCGACGGCCTCCCTGAACTGCTCGAGCAGCGGCCCGAGCGTTGCTACCCCTTCGTAAGGCTGAACGTGCACGCGGTAGAGCGCCTCCATTACGTCGCCGTAGGTCTCGGGCGGCAATTGGAGGTGAAGTAGCTGCGGTAGTAATGGCGACTCGGCGATTGCGTCCCAACGCTCGAACGCGGCGTCCAAGCGAATCTCAAGGAAGCGCCGATTCTCGGCGGAGACGCCGAAGCGCTCCCGCAGCGTTGCCATCGCCGCTCTCGCGCCCGGCTCGTTTCGCGCGAGCAACGCCAAGTCGAACGAAGTCCGGAGTTGGTGAAAGGTGCTCGGCACGTAGGACGCCGACCGCGGCCGGCGCCGCACAAGTTCGTCGTAGAGGCGCCACTGGCGCAGCACCACATCGTCAGTGCGTGCGCCGCGTGTGTCGAATCGGATGGCGTGCCAGCGCGCGCGCTCGATCAGCGGCAATGCATGCTTGTCGGCTTCGTCAAGTGCCCGACTGGGAGGACGCTCGGTAACAAAACTCGGGCCGAGAAAGGCGTACATTTCCTCCTGCAGCGCACGCACCATCTGCGGTGAGACGGCACAAGCGTACCAGGCAGTCGGCCCGTCGACCTGGCTGCGAAATGCCAGCAGCACGGCTCGATCGGTCTCTCCGCTGGCATGGTGGCGCAGGCTGGCTTCATAGGCGCGCCGAACGCCCTCGTCGCCGGAATGTGAGGACGGCGTCCACTGGTTCGGCGTGACGAAGAACGCGGTTTGCAGGGCCAGAGCCCGGCTGGCGCTGTCGCGGCGGTCAGGGCTGTCCATAGAGTTCGAAGTGGACGCGTGCGGCGGCGACCTGTTCGGGCACGAAAGACACGGTCACGGCCTCGTCGTTGAGTGCCACTCCGCTTTCAGTGAGGTTCATCGAGCCATCTAGCAGAACTCGGTCGGTGAGCACGCCCTTGGTGTGCAGATTCGCATTCTTGTCCGACCAGCGCATCTGGTCTTGCAGGCCCGCATCGGTCATCGCCTCGGTGATTCGGCGCCTAAAACCCTTGTTGTGGTCATCGGGTCGAGTGTGGATGTGCAGCACCGTGCCGTTGGCAGCGATCGATACCAAGACCTCCACGAGCCGAACCTCGCGCTTGTCCCACTCCGGATTGAGCGTCGCAAATTGGCCGAGCCGACCGTCGAAGATGACGACATTGCTGATCCAGGGTGCCACGATGAACACCTCGCGACTGGGCGCCAGCAGTTCCTGCGCGAACAGCATGGACAGCACCTCCCGCGCGGCATGCTGCGAGGTGACGGCGCTCTTGAAAATCTTGCGCGTCCCGCTCATGCGGTTGCCTCCAACTCAAAGTGCAACGCAATCGCACCTTGGTCGCGTGCGACGCCGGCTAGGCGAGGGTATACGTTGAGGTATTCGAGTTGTACCGGTACGGTGGCAGCGAACGCCATGATGCGGTTAAGCAGCGCGGCATCAGGCGACAGGGAGACCACCGCGTGGCCTTGCTCCCTAAGTCGGCGATGCAGTTCCTCCAGGACTTCAGTCGCTTCGCCGACGATGGGTTCAATGGCTGCGGACAGCCAGGGCGCGAGCAGGAGCCGATCGGTGACCATCGGTGAGTCGGCGAAGCGCTCCGTCACCGGTAGCGCATGCATGCGCAAGGCATGGCCGCGCGCCCAGAGAACGCCGAGCAGCATACTGAAACGCCAGTTCTGGATCTGATGGTTGGGCAAGTCGAAGCCGGCGCTCGCGAAGGCGGTGTCGATCCGCGCATCCCGGCTAAAGACGGCGCAAATGACACGCGCCTCGACCTCGATGCCAAGCCGCGTCTCGAGCCCGTTCCAAGCCTCGACCACCTCTGCGAGCAAAGTGTCAAGTTCCTGCGGGCTCTGGGGCCGTAGGAGTCGATTGCTGAGGGCAGACACGTAGCCATGGAACACGGCGTGGCCGCGTTCGGCCAGGAAGCGACGCAACGCGGCCAGCGCCGTGTGCGCCTCGCCCGAGGACGATGCGGCGCGCACGGCCTGTGTGATGTCCCTCCAGTCTGCGGAGGCGGATGGGCCGCCGATGTGGTAG